>JBEHWK010000013.1:0-40002 GCA_040217795.1 Clostridiaceae bacterium | reverse complement strand
CTTATATGCTTTTTCTACGTTTTCTGAAGGTGCCAGGATTTTACCATACTCATCCTGAACTTCTTTTACATCAACTTCAGATGCATTGCCCATTAATCCGCTCATTAAACCCATAAAAATTCCTCCTATAAACTATTTTTTTACTTAAATATTTATATTCTGCAGCTGGTCAGTTTCTCCTGCTGAAAATATAAAATAACGCCATATACCTGTTTTATATATTTCCCGTTATTTGCATATATAGAAATCTTTAATATAATTAACGGCAACTACTATTTATTGTAAATAACTGATGGAGGTGTTCAGATGGAAGAAAAATCTTCAACAGAAGTTAAAACTAATGGGTTTGCTGTAAAACTAACCGACTGGTTTTGCAACAGACCCTGAAAACTTCTTATATATTTCCATTACTGTATATTATAAAAAACCATGTTCCTATTAGGCTCAGAAGATAGCCTTTAGTTTCAATTTTCAGTGAACTTCTTTAATAAGGTTATATAGTCTTTGCCCTTTTTTATACTGTGACTATTAAAAATAAGATATTTAGATAGTTTTATTATAATTCTTTCAGCTCTTATGCGTTTTTCTATTGAATCAATTGAAGTAATATCTTTTACATGAGCTATTCCAACAATTCGCCTGATCATTTCAATTCCAGCAAATGAAGCTGTATCCTTTAAAATACTATCAAGATAAAACTCTGAAAATCCCATTAATTTAGCCATAGATTCAGTTACTCTTTTTTTAAATTCTTCTCTGAATTTTTTTGCAAAAAGATCAATGGTTTCAGAGATCGCTGATTCAAGCCAACTTAAGTAATCCAAGGAATCTTCACCATCAAAAAGTGCCTCTGCGTGAATCCAGGCAAATAATAAATTTGCAGCAACGTTTCCAAGGTCAAATCCCATTGGACCAAAAAATGCAAATTCAGGATCAAAGATAATTACTGAATCTTCTTTTATAAAAATTGAACCTGTATGCAAATCTCCATGTATCAGTGCCTGTGGGTTATTCATAAATTGAAATTTCAATTTTGCAACTTCCAGCTTTAACTTCTCATCATTAAATATCTCTTTTGTTATAAAATCAATATTGGGCTCATAAATGTCATTGTTTTTACTTAGTGCATTAAATGGTTCTGTAAAAACAAAATTTTCAGTTATATCGCAAAGATAAGGATTTGAAAGTTTCTTAACCAACTCTTTTTTCTCTATGTGATTTAATACTATATCTGATGTAGATATTAAAGTGTGTACTAAAAAAGTAGAAATATCATCTGCAAACCCTGGGTACTTGTTATACTGCAACAATGCATCCCTCATTATTGTATATCCTTTTAAATCCTCCATGATTATACAATGCATAATATCATCATATTTATAAACTTCAGGAATATATTCAGGCATAAGTTCTCTCTGCAATAATAGCGCTTCTGCTTCTATCCTGCTTCTGTCAATATTAACAAAAATATCTTTGCTTATTCGTGTATGCTCACCAGCTTGCTTAACTATAATGGATTTATTGATTTCCGGTGCTTCAACCCGAAATACATAATTCATATTTCCATCACTGATTTCACTGACTTTGAGATTAGTATAATCATTGAATATTTCTGTATTCTGTTTTACATATTCTAAGACATCATCTTTATTCATCAAAAAAAATTCTTTAAATCCAGTCATAACTCTCCCCCTGATTCTAATAAAATGATTTATGCAAACAACATAAGATTTTCTTCCATACTGTTTGAAATCTCATTATTTTTGCTCCAAATGATATTACTTATCCATCCCATAAGTTCATTCTGAACCGGCAGATTATATTTTCCATTCAATATTAATAAATGATATAGTCTTTTTAAATCATTATAATTGTCAACATCACTCATCTCAGGTAAATATGAATATTTAAACCCTTGTTTCCCCAATTTCCCGGTCAATTGGAGCAAAGTGCTGTCTTTACTATATTCAACACTATTCCAAACTGATTTTTCCACAGGAACTTTGCTCCCAAAGAGAACAAATCCTCCATCTTCACAAGGACCAATCACCCCGTCGTCTGCACCTTCAGTCAATCTTTTTGCAGTATCCAGAATATACTGGGAACTGATCTGCGGACTATCCGAACCAATAATTATTACCTTATTATATTTTTGAAATAATTTATCAAATACATTAAATATTCTATCTCCCAGCCCACCTTCTCCCGTCCAGACAGTTTCAAAAGAATCCCACAAATGATTATTAACTGATTGCTTCTCAGCTACTGCCCAATATGGCACAACTTCCATTCCTGATTTTTCTTTTACTGCAGTTGCTACCTCTTTTATTGCGGAAATGCTAAGACTATAAAATGTCTCTGCTTGTTTTTTGCCTATTTCTGATGCCAATCGTGTTTTTACCGGGGAAATCCCTGGGGTTTTGCAAAATATTGCCAAAGCAGTTTTCATTTTTTTAGCTCCCTTCTATATTCCTTTTCATATGATCTGGCTTGTTTTCGCCATAGATATAAATGATTCATTGTTGTTTTAAGCCATCCATATGTTTCATATTTTCTGGCGCTGGTAAACAGCTTCATACCAATGGGTTTGATTGGTATGTTATTTTTTCTTAACTTTCTCACCAGCAAGTGGTCCTCTCCATATTCTGCATCAGTTGAATAATTACCTGATTTATCAAATAAATCTTTGTTTATAAAAAACCCCTGGTCTCCAAACGGCGTTTTAAGAACCCTGCTGCGAAAAAAAGCCCCCAACTCATTCAGCTTCATTAACCAGCAACCATCTGAATAAAATGCCAAATCAAAGTAGTAAAGTGCCGGAATATTATTCTCAGCAACTTCAGTTAACCTGGAAACCGTTCCATCAGATAAAAAAGAGTCGGAATGTAAAAACCACAGGTATTTTCCCGTGGCTTTACTTACCCCTTCATTAAGGCAATTTGCCCTTCCGCTTTGAGTAATAATATACTTGATATTGCTGTCTTCGGGTATATCACCATCATTTGATTTTGGTGAACAAAACAAGATTTCCCAATCATTCGGCAATAGAGATAATTGCTGATTTAATCTGATTGATACTGTGTCATTTGATGCTAAGGGAATAATTACAGAAACTTTGTATTTTTTCATAATTTTTCTCCTTACTTAATTATCAGTTATACGTCTGAGAAGAGCTAAAGGATTTTTCTTTGCAGGTATTGCTTTTCCTCCGCCTTGCGGTAAAAATTCAAACAAATATTTATTAATAATTTCGTCAGTCAGCTTGGCAGCGTCCAATACGTAATTTTCACACTTTATTTTATGTTCAGCAGAATTCCATTCAATATCCTTGGTTAATACCCGGCAGCATACCATTTTATGTTTTTCTTTAAATCTTTTATGAAGTTCATTTACTGCCTGGTATACCATTCTTTCAGACTCATATGCTTTATTCCTTCCTGCAATCAGGCCTAATACCATAACTCCGCTTGTTACTGAACCGCAGGTACAGCCTGATTCTCCTAACCCAGAACCGAATCCTGTAGATATCTTATAGAGGTTATCAGGCAATCCCAAATTATATACTTCATTAAAAGCTCTTAAAATTGCTTCGCTGCAATATAATCCATTTCGAAAATATCTTAATGAAAGAGCAACTGCCGGAGGAGTATCCTTTGATTGCTCTGAAATCTCCTCATTTAGCTTAAGATTGTTTTCATTGCTGTTAAAATCATCAAACAGCCATGTACTTAAATATCTTTCGCCTGAATCAGGGAAAACAGTGACTATTCTTTGTCCCTTATGTTCAGGACGCTTTGCAACCTCTAACGCTGCCCACATAGCTGCTGCTGAGGATATTCCAACAAGTAATCCTTCTTTTATTGACAGTTCCCTGGCAACCTCACCTGCATCCTCATCTTTCACTGTTATTATTTCATCGATTATAGTTCTATCAAGCACAGGCGGCACAAAGCCTGCCCCTATACCCTGAAGTCTATGGGGTGCCGCAATTCCGCCTGATAATACAGCAGACTTAAATGGTTCAACGGCTATAATCTTTATTTTAGGATTACGCTTTTTCAATACTTGTCCAACGCCTGTCAATGTTCCACCGGTTCCAACTCCGGCAATAAATACATCAATCTTCCCATCTGTATCCTTCCAAAGCTCCTCCGCTGTAGTGCGGCGATGGATTTCCGGATTATTCTTATTTCCAAACTGCTGAGGAATAAATGCGTTGGAAATGGTTTCTGCCAGTTCTTTTGCTTTCCTGACTGCACCATCCATACCATCATAAGCTTCGGTCAGAACAACCTTTGCTCCTAAAACGTGAAGAATTTTTCTTCGCTCGATACTCATGGTTTCCGGCATTGTTAGTATCAGTTTATAACCACGTATAGCGCAGACAAATGCCAGTCCAATCCCTGTATTCCCGCTGGTTGGCTCTATAATTGTATCCCCTGGTTTTATTAATCCCTGTCTTTCAGCAGTATCTATCATGAAAAAACCAATACGGTCTTTTACACTTGAGAGAGGATTAAACATCTCCAGCTTTGCAACAATCTCTGCATCTGACTTGTTAATTTTATTTATTTTCACAAGGGGAGTATTCCCAATTAAACTTATTAAATTCTCTGCTATTTTCATACAACTTCTCCATTCTGCCATAAGGCATTTTTAAACCAGCTTACCCTTGCACGAACTTCCATTACCTGCAGTACACCCATAACAATGTTTTCTAAAGGAAATACTTTTGCAGGCTTCATTGAAGTTATTTATATCCCATATTGATTTTTTGCCTGAACTTAAAGGAACATTTAAGGCTTGATTAAAATCACAATCAAATATTTCTCCATCCCAACTGATTGATAACTGATTCTTACACATAACATTTTTTGCCGCTTCAGGGTTGAAGGAATTAAATAGCAAATCATAATAATCATCATATTTATCGTCTCTGATTAATGAGTCAGCAAAACGTTTTATAGGCATATTAGTGATTGTATAAAGATTATTAAAAACTATTCCATATTGTGTTTTTAAAAACTTTTTATAGTCAGATTCCAATTGCTGCTGATTTGATGGTAAATAAGAGCCAAGAGGATTATAAACAAGATTGAGTATCAACCCGCTTTGTTCCTGCCCATAACCTAGTTCATTAAGTTGCTTTAAAGCTGAAATGCTTTTTTTATAAGTATTCCCGCCTCGCTGCAAATCAACATTATCTTCCAAGTAGCAAGGCAATGAAGCTATTATTGTTACATTATTTTCCGCCAGAAAGGATGCTGTATTTTCTTGTCCCTTTTCAAAAAGGACAGACAGATTGCATCTGTCAATTATATTTAGATTCAGCTCTCTGAGTTTTATTATCAAATACCTGAAATTTTTATTAAGTTCCGGAGCTCCCCCGGTAATATCCACAGTAGAGATACTTGTGCTTGATTTTAATAGATATATTATTCTATCTATTGTTTCTTTTGTCATCTCTTCAGTTCTCGATGGCCCGGCATCAACATGGCAATGAGTACAAGCCTGATTGCACTTTTTCCCAATATTAAGCTGCAGAGTATTTATTGAACTTCTATTTGAATTGACTTTATATTTTATTAAAGTATTATTAAAGTCCTCAATTTGATTTAACTGTATGCTCATTATTTTTTTGCTCCCCTTTTTATTGCAATTGCAGATTTATCATCCACAACACTGCGTTGATCATATATTGATTTTATTATTGAAGTTAGTGCTGCAAGAGCAAATACAATAAACAAACCATATACAAAAGTACGAGCTCCGCCGCCAAGCATTTTACCTGCATAAGAATATACAATTGTTGCAGGCAGTTGTCCTAATCCTGTTGCTAAAAAAAATGGCCAAAACTTCATAGAAGTTAACCCTGCTGCATAGCTGACTATATCAAATGGCATAAAAGGCAGAAGCCTTGCAACAAAAATGGATTTCCCCCCAAACTTTTCAAAAAAGTCATCAACAGACTTTAGTGCTGTTTTTCCTGTTAATTTTGCTACTGTATCCCTTCCATATAACTTTGCAATCCCAAAACATGCTGCCGCACCAGCCATAGAACTTGCCCATGATAAAACCGCTCCAAATCCCCAGCCAAAAACTGCAGCATTAGCAAAAGTTATCAAAAATGCAGGTAATGGTGCTGCCAAGGATTGAAATACCATCAACAAGAACGAAACAATAACTGCAAGGGGTCCGAAGGATAAAATATACTCTTTTACAGGTTCCGGATCAACAGTTGAAAATAAACTGGTAATTTTAAATATAAATCCTCTGCTGTCATTATTAATTAATAGAACAGCTATTATTAAAGGAATAGAAATCATTCCTATTATTTTAAATTTTTTGTTCATAATATAACCCCCTGTACTTTGTTGTTTATCTTGTTTTGAGTTGTTCGTGAAAATATCCAGCTTATTCCCCCAAACAGGCTGAATAATGAAACAAACAAGGCAAAAAGAACTGAAACCGTTAATGCCTGGGAAGATGTATACCCAAAAGGCTGTAATAAATAAATGTATGCCCCCTCACGCATTCCATATCCATTCAAGCCAACTGGCACCATAGCCAATACAGATGATGCACTTGCCATCAGAAACAAATCCGCTAATGGCAGTGAATAAAGATTTAATCCTTTCATAACGGCCCAAATAACTAATGCAACTATTATCTGAAAAATCATGGATTCAATTAGGCATATCCCCAATTCCTTGGGATGATTTTTAAGTTCACCTGCTGATTTTGAAAATGAAATCCATGCTTTGATTATTTTCGCTTCTCTATCTTTTAAAAACTCCGGTATCCATCCTGCCAACAAAATCCAGGCTAACAATATTGCAAAAATCAATAAAACAATTAATAGAATAATTGCCAGCTTTGAAGGATTATGTGCAAATATCGAGCTTATTATCCCTAATAAAGCCAAAGTAACTGTTGCCAATACCCTTTCAACTATAACTGAAGAGGCAACCGAAGATAAATTGTTTGTCTTTTTTCCCGCTAAATAAATTCTTACACCATCGCCACCAATACTTGATGGCAGAAAATTATTGAAAAACAAACCGCTCATATAATACCCAAATAGTGTTGTAAAACCCACAGAAATATCCTGTGCTTCAATCAATATTCTCCATTTAAATGTACTTACTACTACAGATAAGATTATTAACAGAAAAATCAGAGGCAACCACTTTAAGTCAAATCCCTTTAATGATGTAACTATTTTATCTATTTCAGCAAAACGAATTAATCCTGCAAGAAGGAGTATTGATATAGCAATTCTTATTATTGTAAGGATCTTCTTTTTCTTATTACTTTCCATGGTTACCTCCATTTTTCAAATAATTAGTTCTTGTATGTGTCCAGTTCCTTTAAGACAGAACTATCAATTTTTTGATTTGTTCCAGTCCATGCACTAAAGCTTCCATTGTAATTACGAGCTTTTGTATATCCTGCAATCTGAAGTGCTATTGTTGTGAAACCTGAGCGTATACCACCTGTGCAATATAAAACTACTTCATCATCAGTCTTATATCCAAGTGCTTCTACACGTGCTCTGATTTGAGCAGGAGTCAGCAATGTTCCATCTGCATTATAGAAATCCTTAAACCATATATGTTTTGAATCTGGAATTCTTCCATTTGTCTTTTCACCATAGTTTTTTGTTCCTGCAAATTCTTCATCTTCTCTTGTATCCAAAATATTAGCTTTACCAAGTCTTTCGGCTAAATATGATGTACTTGCAAATAAATCCGGATTTGGATTTGCTTTTGGACCGGTAACAGCTTTAACATTGGTCTTTTCCTTGGTAATTTCTCCGCCAGCTTCTTTCCATGCCTTAATTCCACCATTCAGTATATAGGTATTGGTTAAACCAAATACTCTGAATGTCCAAAGCTGACGTCCTTCTTCACCCCAACCTGCCTGAGTGTCTGTATATATGACAACTGGTTTTGTACCGTCTATTCCTAAATTCCCAAAAAGTTCTGATAGCTTATCATTTGAATCAATTACCGCCCATTCACCACTGTCTTGTTTAACACTGACATTAGACCACTCTTGCCAAGTTGCTCGAACAGCATTGGGAAGATGCCCTTTATCATATTCAGCTTGTGGCCTTGCATCAAGCACAATTACGTTATTATATTCTTTTTTTAGCTTTTCAACCGAATATACATAGCTGTCAAAGCGTTCCTGATCCCCTGGCAATTCCTTTACATTAGTTGGTGCTGCAAGTACTGCAGAATTATTACCATCAGTTCTGATAGCTCTTTTTGAACCATCTTCTGTAACTGTTGCAGTCTGAGCAGATGCAGTTTTCCCTTTCCCATAAAAATGCGAATAACCTGCGTATAATGCACCTACTGTTAATCCCGTAACCGTTATCCCCGCTAAGACCCAGGCTACTACTTTATTTTTCTTCATGAAAATTTCCCCCTTTTAATCTTTTATTTTTCTAAAATGCCTCATGTTAAACTGCAACATCGAAACTTTGAAATAATAAAAAATAATTTTCTTCTCATAAAATACGTCCCCCTTAAATAATTCACATAATCCATATAATTCATATAGCTCTTATAGGTATTATATGTTTGAAAATAATATAGTATACATTTCCATTAATGTCAACAGGTTTTTTAATTGTAAATATCAACTTCTTTTAAAAATGAATTCAGTAAAAGCAAAATAAGACAGTTTCCTGTCCTTTTCACTGCATATTTTCAGTTATTAATTTCCATAGCCATTACATTAGTTCCACTTATCGAATGTCCAAAATAAAAGTTTATCTAAAAAACTGATGCAAAATTAAATATATCAATTTTGCATCAGCTTTAAGTATTGTTTCAATTTAAAATAATGGCGGAGTTATAGTTGATATAAATATCAGTTCTTCTTCACCTATATTGACAATCTTATGGGGATTGCTTGCATAATAATAAATGGTGTCTCCTTCTTCCAGGATATGTTCATCTTCTCCGATTTTAATCCACATCTTTCCCTTTAGTACATATGTAACCTCTTCACCCTGATGGCTTAAAGGTTCATCACAGGTTGCGGCACCTGGCTCAAGTACAGCTTTAAACATTTCCATCTGTCTGTTCAGATCTGGTGAAAGCAGCTCATACTTTATATGAGAGTTGGTAAAATTCAACAACTTACCTTGTCCTTTTCTAACTACAGGATTTGTCTTCAGGTCATCAACCAGGAAATAAAAAACAGCTACGTCCAACGCATCAGCAATTCTTCTTAATGAAGTAATTGAAGGCTCTGCTATTTCCCTTTCCACCTGGCTTAAGAATCCAAGCGTCAAATCTGTTTTATCCCCTAATTCCTTTAAACTTAATCCAAGTTGTTTTCTTCTTTCCCTTATTTTATTTCCAAGCATATTTATCATCCTCAAAATATATTTTCTTAAATTATAGCATTCTTCTTTTTAGCATCCAAGGGTAAATTTAATGCATAATTCTTTTCAGAAAGCTTCTGGTTCTTTCATTTTCAGGAGATGTGAAAAATTTCTCCGGTTTTGATTCCTCAACAGTCACTCCCTTATCAATAAAGATTACCCTGTCAGCAACTTCTCTTGCAAAACTCAGTTCATGGGTTACAACAATCATTGTCATCCCCTCATCAGCCAATGATTTCATTACTTCAAGGACCTCTCCCACCAGCTCTGGGTCCAGGGCGGAGGTAGGTTCATCAAAAAGCATTATTCTTGGTTTCATAGCTAATGCCCTGGCAATTGCAACCCGCTGCTGCTGTCCTCCTGATAATTCCTTAGGATAACTGTCCTTTTTGTCAGCAAGACCTACTCTTGCCAGTAAATCCATTGCAGTATTGACAGCATCTTCTCTCTTTTCATTCTTAACTTGTATCGGCGCTTCAATGATATTCTCCAGCACTGTTTTATGAGGAAAAAGATTAAACTTTTGAAACACCATGCCGATATGGGTTCTTAATTCTGACAGATCTGTTTTTTTATCAATGACTTTTCCGTCAAAAGTAATTGTTCCTTCCTCAATACTTTCCAGTTTATTAATGCATCTCAATATTGTACTTTTCCCGGAACCGCTTGGCCCCAGGATAACAGTTTTTTCTCCCTCAGATATCTTCATTGAAAAACCGTTTAGTATTTTATTATCTCCAAAATATTTTGTTATATTATTGATTTCTAAAATATGCTTGCTCATGCTCTCACCATCCTTTTTTCCAGCATATTCGCAACCAGCATCAGAACTGAAGTCATCATCAGGTAAAATACAGCTACTGTAGTATACACTTCAAAACTCCTGAAGGTTGTGGATATAAATTGTTCACCCACTCTGAACAGTTCTGTTATTGTAACAAGAGATACTAAAGATGAATTTTTTAATGTTATGATGAACTGATTTACCAGTGTCGGTATTATTATCTTTACTACCTGAGGTGCAATAATCCTTACCATTGCTTTACTGTAACTCATCCCCAGGGACTGGGCAGCTTCCATCTGCCCTTTATCTATTGCGCTGATTCCTGATCTTATTATCTCAGAAATGTATGCTCCTGTATTAACTGATAATCCAAGGATACCTGCAGCCATTGGCGTCAACTCAATCCCTATCTGCGGAAGTCCGAAATATAATATAAATAGCTGTACAACTAAAGGTGTTCCTCTCATTATCCATACATACACTCCGCTGATAAAGCTTAAAACCTTCAGATTTGATAATCTGAAAAGAGCGAAGATAATGCCGAGTATTGTTGCAAAGAACAATGATATAGCTGATACCTCTAATGTTATTAAAGCCCCTTTTGCGAATAAGTCTAATTTATCAAATATAACTGAATAATCTAACTCCATAACCATTACCTTTTATCCTTCATTTATTTTTGTGCAGGAATCCATTTTTTATAGATTGAATCTGCTTCCCCTGAATCCTTTAATTCTTTCAGTACTTCATTAACAACTTCTATAAGACCTGTGTCACCTTTTTTAACTCCTATTCCTAATTCTGCTTCTTTTAAAACTTCATCATGAATTGTTAAAGATGGATGAGTTGAATTATATTGAAGCTGATACAGTTTGTCGTTAATTCCTGCATCCAGTCTGCCAATTTCTAAATCTGCCAGCATTTCCTCATTTGTCTTATAAGTCACTAACTGAATTTTTGCTCCCTTGTCTATTAATCCCTGAACTACAGCAGCACTTGTTGCTCCAAATTTTGCACCAACCTTTTTACCTTCTAAATCCTTTGAGGTATTTATTGAAGAATTTTTATCTGTCACAATTATTTGTCCTGACTTTAAATATGGATCTGCAAAATCAATAACCTGTTTTCTTTCATCTGTAATATATAAAGCAGCAATTACCAGATCAGCCTGTCCATTTTGAATTGTAGGTATTAAACTTGTGAAAGCCATATCTTTTACTTCTAAAGGAACTCCGATTTTGTCAGCAACTTTTTGAGCTATGTCAATATCATATCCAACCACTTTATTTGTCTTCTCATCATGATACTCAAAGGGTCTGTAATCACCAGTAGCAAGTACCAGCTTTCCGTTCTTTTTTATTTCCTCGATTCTTGAACTAGATTCTGCGCTTGCTTTAACTTCTTTCTTCGCGCATCCTGTAAATATTCCTGCTGCAAGCACCCCTGCACATAATAGTGATACTAATTTTTTAACATTTTTCATTTTACTATTCCCCCTTTTTTTGATAAAAAAATGGCCTTATCTCATTTCCTTGAGATAAGGCCCCTTTGCCTTAGTTATTAAATTTTAGTGAAATTAAAATATTTTAGTATTATTATAACTTTTTAAAATGTAATGTCAATAGGTTTTTCATAAATTAATTAAATTTCCTGAATTTTCACTAAAATATTTATTTAGTCCAAAAACCACCTGACCATTAATAATTACGTAATCAATTCCCACCGGGAAAACCCTTGGATTCATAAAATCACCTTTATCCTGTATGGTATCAAAATCAAATATTACAATATCAGCCTTATATCCCACCTTAATATTTCCCCTTTGAGGCAGCTTAAAGAGCGCGGCTGGTTTTTCAGTAATCTTGTATATTGCCTTTTCAAGAGTCAATATCTTTAATTCTCTCACATACTTTGACATAAACCTTGGAAACGAGCCATATACCCTTGGGTGGGGGTTCCCTCCCAAAAGCCCGTCTGTGCACAGATTTTGCTCTTCCCTTTTCATCATTCTTATAACATGCTCCTCGGAACCATAATAATCGATCATACCTACAGCATTTTGTTCCTCAATTATCAGCTCTATGGCAGCCTCAACAGGGTCCATGCCCAGGATATCACCAATTTCACATAAGCTTTTACCTACCGCATAACTATTTTTCTCTGAAGCAACAGAAGTAATGAATATTCCCTCTGCACCTGCAAATTCTATAAAATTATCCCATTTGCAGCCTGTTTTCTTGATTTCCTCAATTACCTTCTTTTTCACATCAGGCTCCCCGAGTTTTTTCAGCATTCTGGAAGTTCCCCCTGAATGAATCCATGGCGGAAGAATTACACTGAGCATTGTGCTTCCCGCAGTATAAGGGTACTGGTCAAAGGAAATCTGAAGTCCATTGGTTTTGGCATTATCAAGAAGCTCCATTACTTCATCGATCTTATGCCAGTTGTTTTTTCCGCATATTTTAAAATGTGAAAAATGAACCTTAACTCCAGTATTCATGGCTATATCAATGACACTTTTCATTGATTCTATAATGTCATTGGCTTCACTTCTCTGATGTATTACAAGGATCCTTTCATATTCTCTGACAACCTTGCACAGCTCCAGAATCTCTTCTTCATCTGCATAAGCACATGGTATATATATCAATCCCGTAGACAAACCTATGGCTCCTGCATCCAATTCTCTCCTTAACACCATCTTCATCTTTTCCAGCTCTTCTTTATTGGCTTTTTTATTTTCAAAGCCCATAACTTCCATTCTGATATTTCCATGAGGAACCAGATATGCAGCATTTAGGGCTAATCCCTTCTTTTTGATCTCATTGAAATACCCGATACAGTCCCTGAAGTGCCAGTTGATTTCATCTGAAGTTCCATCCAGACCTGAAATGTTTTTTTTCCAGTCCTCAATATATTTCTCCGGCAGAGGAGCTAAGGAAATGCCATCCTGACCTAAAATTTCTGTGGTGATTCCCTGTCTTATTTTAGGCTCAATAAAGGGATTCTTCAGTATTTCAAGATCAGAATGGCTGTGAGTGTCTATAAAACCCGGGGATACTACCTTGCCTGATGCATCTATCACCAGATGCTCATTATCACTGATTTCTATTTTTCCAATATCCTTAATGATACCCTCTTCTATCAATATGTCCCCTGAATAAGCACTGCCTCCGGTTCCATCCACAATTGTACCGTTTTTTATAATAATACCCACTTATATCATTCCCCCCTTTAATGTCAAAAGGGTCTCTATTATTTTTTCATATCCAATACAAGCTCCCTCCAGCTGTGAAACTTCTATGTACTCATCAATAGTATGGGCTATATTTTCTTTTGAAGGACCAAAACCTATGGTTTTAATGTTTTTCTCTCCTGCATAGTGACTTCCATTTGTGCAGAAAGAGTAATGGGTTATTTCCGGTGCAAGTCCAACACTCTTTAACCCTTCATAAACGTTAGTTATAAATGGTTCATTAGAATCAAAGAGCCATGCCGGGAAAAATCTCTCCCCTTCAATAATATTTCCCGTATAGCACTTTTCCTTGCCAAAGGAGTAAGAAACCTTACAGTTAAGTGAAGGATTTTCCTTCTTAAGCTCTTGAGCAGCCTCTTCTATAGGCTTCAATACTGACTCCCTGGTTTCTCCCACCAACAGCCGTCTGTCATAGGTGACCCTGCAGTAATCAGGCACTACAGATGCCCCAGGGTATGGAGATGATTTTATATCTGTAAGTTCCAGTACGCCTTTCCCTAAAGTTTCATTGTGACTGCATTCAATAGTTCTTAGCTTTTCTATCACCTTGCTCATGCCGTAAACAGCATTAATTCCCTTTTCAGGATTTGCAGAATGGGCAGGGATGCCAAAGGTTTCAACTATAATTTCCGCTCTTCCTCTCTGACCAATCTTCAGGTTAAGCTCTGAAGCTTCGCCAATAACTACAAAGTCCGGACTTTCGGATTCACTTATGTTTCTTGCTGCCACACCTTCAAAGCATTCCTCATGTACAACTCCTGCAACAACAACTTCTCCGGAAAAATCTCCATGGTTTTCATCTCTGAAGTTTTTAATTGCAACCAGCATGGCAGCCAAAGCTCCTTTCATATCACTTGCCCCCCGGCCATAAATTTTACCGTCAATTTCTTCTCCTCCAAAGGGATTCCTAGTCCATTTTTCAATGTCCCCAACCGGCACAGTATCTATATGAGCGTCAAGGAGCACTTTTTTGCCTGGTTTATTTCCTTTTATTTTAGCTATAATGCTTCCGTACTTATCGACATAGATCTCATCAAAGCCAAATTCCATGCATATGTCCTTGATTTCATCCACTACAATATTTTCTTCTCCTGAGTAGCTTTTACTCTGAATAAGCCTTTTACATACAGCTGTCACTTCTTTTTTTCTATCTTTCATGCTGACACCTTCCTTCACTGTTGACTATTCTGTCATATACCTCAGGATCTGTATTTCCTTCGGTAGAAATTATCAATACCTTTGATTTCTCATTAATATCCAACTCTTCCTTCAGTTCTTTATATTTTGTGTCGTTTAAAATCAAATCCAAAGCCCCCATTCCTACTGCCCCGGATTCCCCTGAAACAATTTTTTCATCTCCAGAAAGGGGTCTTCCCAATATTCTCATGCCTTTTTCAGTTACTTCATCGCTTACTGATAAAAAGACATCACAATATTTGCTGATAATGTCATAGGCCATTGGATTCGGCTCTCCACATGCCAGCCCCGCCATAATTGTCTCCAGTTCTCCTGTTAAATTTGTAATCTTGTTTTCAATGGCAGATTCATAAAAGCAGGCAGCATTTTCCGGCTCAACCAATATGAATTTTGGAGGATTATTTTTATATTTATAAGTAAAATAGCATATCATTACGCCTGCAAATGCTCCAACCCCCGCTTGTAAAAATATATGAGTAGGAACTTCCTCTCCCAAGTCTTCAACCACTTCATTTCCTATGGTTGAATATCCCTGCATTATCCACTTGGGAACATCTTCATAGCCCTTCCAGGCAGTGTCCTGAACAATTTCCCATCCATTTTTTTTAGATAGCTCGGAAATAATTCTTACAGTATCATCATAATAAACATCTGTTATTAAAGCTTCAGCCCCCAGCTCCTTTATATTGTTCAGTCTGTTTTCTGTGCTTCCCTTAGGCATATATATCACTGATTTTAATGACAGCCTGTTTGCAGTCCATGCCACACCCCTGCCATGATTTCCATCCGTAGCTGCGGACAATACCAAATCACCTATTTCTTTTTTTGCCTCATCTGAAGCCAGATAATCAAAGGTAATATCTGAAATGTCTTTATTTAATTTTTTAGCTAACAACTTTCCTATTGCATAAGATGCGCCTAAAACCTTAAAGGCATTCAAGCTGAATCGCTTCGATTCATCCTTTACATATACATTTCCAACACCTGTCTTTTTTGCGTAATTCTTCAGTGAATACATCGGTGTCTTTGAATACTCCTTAAAAGTTTTATGAAAATCCATAACCTCCGTTCCACCTGTAAAAGACTTATAATAATCCTCAGTCATAACACTTTTATCCATTAAAAAATTATTTTTTATCAATGTGATCTCTTTCTTCATAAAATGTCTCCTCTTACTTGTACTTTACTAAAAAAATAGAGACCTTACTCCAAATAATCAGAATAAGACCTCTTTGTCTTTTTTAATTTCACTAAAATATTTTAGTATAATTATAATGCATGTTGTTTTTTTAGTCAATATAAAAATTTATAGTATTACTAAAATTTCATAAAATAAAAAAATCGCCAAGGCGACTATGCGCCGTTGATTTTTTTCTCGCATCTGACTTTCCGAACATATGTGAGGAAATCTGGCAGGCGACTAATTCTCTTTTTTACTCTTTAGGGAAAACATATTAACTTTGTATAATCATATATCCTTTAAGTTATCCACAACTTGAAAATTATATAATTTCCTAAAGAGTAAAAAAAGTGACAGGACAAATTGCCCTATCATAAAAAGATCCTATGCAAGGGTGTAGAAACACTTGCATAAGATCTTTGTTCGGTACCTGATCCGCTTCCTATTTTTTATCAATATCCAAAATTGTCTGCAATAACACATTTACACCTTTCCAGCAATTTTCAAGAGGCGTAAATTCCTTTTCACAATGGCTATGCCCCTTTTCACTTGGAACAAATATCATTGTGGTAGGAATGACGTCTGTAACGAATTGGGCATCATGTCCAGGCCCGCTATACATTCTCTTAGCTGTATATCCAAATTCCTTTGCATTCTTTTCAACATAATCAACAAATTCCGGATAGAAATGAACTGTCTTACGTGACCATGCCTCTTCATAGCTTGCTTCACATTTTTCAACTACTTTTGGAATAGCATTAATAATTTCAAGAACCTGCTTAATAACTTCCGGATCCTGATGCCTTGCATCCAATGTGAACTTTACAATATCCGGAATGACAGTATGAATGTTTGGATGAGCTGAAATCTTACCTGTGGTGTATACCAATTTGCTGTCAAGCTTATCAAGTTCATCGTGAAGATATTGTATTGTCTTTACTGCTGCATATAAAGCATCTTTTCTGTATTTCATAGGAGTTGTTCCTGCATGATCAGCTTGTCCCGTAAATGTAAACTCGTAATTAATCATACCGCAGACACCTTCAACAACACCTATATCCACTTTTTCCTCTTCTAAAACCGGTCCCTGCTCCACGTGCAGTTCCACAAGCGCCATTTGTTTATCAGGAGACATCCTGTTTTCAACCTCTCCCATATATCCGCTGGCTTCCAGTGCTTCCTTGAAAGTAAATCCTTCTTTATCCTTTGATGCCAGCATAACATCCTTATCAAATTTTCCTGTTATAACACCTGATGACATCATTGCAGGCTCAAAGCGCGCACCTTCTTCATTTGTCCATACAATAACTGTTATGGGATGTCTGTGGGGTATTTTTTCTGTAACAATAGTTTCTGCCGCTTCCAATGCAGTCAGAACTCCTAAAATACCGTCATAATTTCCTCCCTGTTTAACTGAGTCCATATGGGATCCTGCCATTATGGCAGGTAAGCCTTCTTCTCCCGGAACAGTGGCGTAAATATTTGCCATGTCATCAGTTTTTATGTCCATCCCAAGAGCTCTGCATCTTTTGCAAAATTCCTCCCTTGCTTCCAAAGCTGCAGGTGATAAAGACAGTCTTGTGATTCCGCCTTTTCCTGTATCCCCAAATTTACTAAAAGTTGTGATTTTATCTTGTAATCTTTCTTTACTGCAAGTTAACATATAATAACCCCCCTTAAAATTTTAATTCTGCACTACATTTTCTTGCTGACCCTTTTACCCGGTGAGATAGCTTCTGCAGGACAAACCGTCACACAAAGCTGGCATCCTACACACTTATCAGCTATCAAAACAGGTTTTTGAGCTTTTTCATCCATTTTTATTGCCTGATGTCCTCCATCATAACAGGAAATATAACATCTTCCGCAGCCTATGCATTTATTTCTTTCAAATCTTGGATAACATATACTGTCACGATCGAGTTCCTCAGCAGGCACTATATTTTCAAGGGCTTTCCCCACAATTTCAGATACATTTTTGCATCCTTGGGAAGCTAGGTAAAGTTTCATTCCTTCAATCAAGTCGTCAATAACCCTGTATCCATACTGCATTACTGAAGTTGTCACCTGCAATGTTTCACAGCCTAAAGCCATAAATTCTGCTGCATCCTTCCAGGTTTCAATTCCTCCCATACCGCTTATAGGCACATCCTTAAGGTCAGGACAGACTTTCATATCACGTATGAAACGAAGAGCAATTGGTTTTACGGCTTTCCCGGAGTATCCTCCTACAGCAGTCTTTCCTTCCACATTTGGTTCTGAAGCAAAGGTGGATAAATTTACATTCATTATACTTTTTATTGTATTTATAGCCGCAATTCCTGTTGAACCTGCTTTCATGGCAGCCATAGCGGGAATTTCCATATTTCCTATATTAGGTGTCATCTTAGCCAGTATAGGAAGATTAGTCCCTTTTCTTGCTGCTTCGGTATATAAAGCCACAAGTTCAGGATTTTGACCAACGTCTGAACCTAATCCCTTGCCAGTCATATGGGGACATGAAAAATTACATTCAATAATATCAGCTCCTGCCTCTGTCATAAGTCTGGCAAGTTCTGTCCACTCCTGTTCATTTTGTCCCATTATTGAAGCTAAAATAATTTTTGTTGGATAGTCTTTTTTCAATTGTTTCAGAAAAGCAATATTTTCTTCCAATGTATGATCTGAAATCTGCTCAATATTTTTAAACCCGACAAAAGGCACGTTTTCTTTACTTAGAGCAGCAAACCTTGGTGAAACTTCTTTTGGTACAAACATACCGATAGTCTTGAATGCCACTCCTGCCCATCCCATTTCAAATGCTTTTGCTACCATCTCATAATTGCTTCCCACTACAGATGAGGAAAGAAAGAATGGATTTTCACAATGAACACCACAAAAATCTATAGATAAATCAACATCTTCCTCTTTTATTTTAGGTTCAGTTGAAATTGCTTTCAAAATTCGATGGATTTGTACCGGCTCATTAAGCTTCCCTTTTAAACAAGCCTCTTTACATGGTTTTGCCTCACAATTTTCACAAGGCAGCAGATCTGGCAGTTTATTTACTGCCCCAGCCTTGTTTTCAAATCTTAAGGAACGAATAATATTATCCGTTTCAAGCAAGTAGGGACATGCTTTTCTGCAGGGTGCATCGTTGCAAAGCAGGCAACCTGCAACATCATCTCTAAGTGTAATATCTTTATATAATAAACTGCTCATTTCCACTCCTCCTAGTTAATTATTTACGTCCTTTTCGTTTTACAAATTGTCCAGTTCCTGGTTTTCCCACAAACTCGCCATTATCGTACACTAAATTTCCGCGTACAAAAGTCTTTACGGGATATCCGTGAAGTTTTTTACCTTCCCAGATAGTATGGTCATAATCTGAATGCATGTTTTCAACAGAAATAGTGAAGTCCTTATTAGGATCATAAATTACTATATCCGCATCCTTTCCCACTGTCAGAGAACCTTTTTCAGTACATCCGAATATTTTAGCCGGATTATACGAACATAATTCAACTACACGGTTAAAACTTACTTTCCCTTCATTTGCTGCAGAAAGCATATATGGATATAAATTTTCAACTCCTGCACATCCATTTGGAATCTTTGTGAAATCATCCTTGCCCCAGTCCTTTTCATAGCTCTGGAACGGGCAGTGGTCTGTAGCAACTGTATCAATTGCGCCTGTTCTGACAGCTTCCCAAAGTGCATCCTGGCTCTCCTGCCCTTTCATTGGCGGAGAACAGACAAAGTTTCTTCCATCTTCTCTCTTATATACATCACATGTGAACTCCAGGTACTGAGGACATGTTTCAATGAAAATCTCATGCCCGTTCCTCTTGGCATCAATGGCAGCTTCCAATCCTTCCTTATCAGCCATATGAACCAGATACAATGGTGCTCCAACAGATTTTGCCCAATGAACTGCTCTTTTGTCAGCTTCAGCTTCAACAAATTCAGGTCTGCTTAAATAATGGTACCAGGCTGAGGTTTTTCCTTCCTTTTTAAATTGTTCTATATTCATATCTATCAAATCGGGATTTTCTGCATGAATATTGGTCATGGCTCCTGTTTCCTTTGCTTTGAGGAGAACCTTAACCAAAGTTCCGTCATCCACCATCATGCCTTCCTTTTTATATACCAGGAAACATTTAAAGCTGGTAACACCATAATCAACTGCATCTTTAAATTCATCCAGGATAGTTCCTCCGTTTAAATCAGTTATGCAGCAGTGGAATGCATAATCAACACATGCTTCCGGAGCACACATCTCTTTTCTTGCTTCAACAGTTTCAATAATTCCCTTTCCTTTCCTCTGCATAGGATAGTCAAAAACTGTTGTGACACCGCCGCAGGCTGCAGCTCTTGTTCCTGCAAGATAGCTGTCTGCTGAAACTGTCCCTCCAAAGGGCATTGCCAGATGGGTATGGGCATCAATGGCACCAGGCAATAACAGTTTTCCCTGAGCATCCACCACATGAGCACCTTCTTCTGAAAAACCTGTTCCTATTGCTGCGATTTTACCATCTTTTACAGCTATATCTGCCATATAATTTTCTGTTGGAGTTACAATGGTTCCGTTCTTTATAATTAAATCCATGAATATTCTCCTTTCTTTGTTAGTTGGAGGGGGTCAACCCCTCCCTCAAATTATTTTGTTGCTTTATCCCAGTATTTTGAAGTGAATGTTGTTTCATCTACTACCGGCGTTCCTTTTAAATCCTTGTTATAAAGCTTAAGGAAATCGCCTGTCTGCTGAATAGCCTTCATGTCAATCTGTCCGATTTTTGCAGCATCAAAACCTTCCGGAGTTACAAGCTTTGCAACTTCTTTTGCCATATAAACCTGATGATCTAAAGATACTGATTTGTCCACATCGTAAACTATTTTTCCTGCAGCTTCAGGATCTGCACATGCTTCTTTCCATCCCTTGATAGAAGCTCTTAAAAAACGTACCACTAAATCTTCATTTTTAGATGCCCATTCAGAATTTACAAACAAACAGTCTTCCATCATTGCAACGCCTTCTTTGTTCATGTCAATTACATTTAAATCGTCCTTTGACATGCCCTTTTCCAGTAAAAGACCAAACTCGTTGTAAGTCATTGCTGAAGCTGCATCAACAGCACCACTTTGAATCTGATCCATTGTATAATCCTGTTGTACCAGTTTCAGATCCTTGTCCTTATCTAATTTGTATTTTTCAAGCAATGCAAGAATTTCATATTCATTTCCGCCAAACCAGTTACCGACATTCTTTCCTTTCAGGTCACTTGGTGAATTGATTCCCGCAGATTTCTTGGATACTAAAAGCATCCCAGACTTTTGGAATACCTGTGCGATTTCCTGCAGTTTGTATCCCTGAGTCTGATAGTTCATTAAGCTTGATACCCATGTTACACCAATGTTTGCCACTCCGTTATAAACATTTTGTTCAGGAATGATATCACTTCCTCCAGGAAGAATCTTAATATCAATTCCTTCATCCTTATAATATCCTTTTGCTGCCGCTACATAATATCCCATGAATTGTGACTGCGGAAGCCATTTTAACTGAAGCGTCACCTTATCCAGTTCTCCGCTTTTCTTTGCTGTCTCTGCTGCCTTTGATCCGCAGCCTGCAAGAGTCGCACCTGCCATTACTAAACCTAAACATAAAGCTAATAATTTTCTTTTCATTTGAATTTCCCCCTCTTAATAAAATAATTATCTTTGTGAAGCATGCCATCTTATGGCTCTGCGTTCTACCAACAGAATAGCAAGATAAAGAACAATCCCAACCAAAGCGGCCATAACTATGTAAGACCAGCCCATAGCCATCATTCCCTTTCTTAAATTGTCCTTGATTCCAAATCCAATTCCTGACGTGGATGATGCAAAATATTCACTGATCATGGCTGCCATAAGTGCTGAAGCCGCATTTATTTTCAATGCTGTAAGGATACTTGGCAGACAGTTTGGCAATCGAAGCTTGAAAAACACAGTGGATACTGATGCTGCATAAGATTCCAGCAGGTCCCTGGCAAAGGGCTTCAGATCATTTAATCCCCTATAGGCATTGATTGCCATAGCCGCCATGCATACAACTGTCACAACCCCCATCTTTTGAGCAAAACCATTGGTAAACCAGCGATTCATAATAGGAGATAGGGCAACGATAGGAATTGCATTAAATGCAGCTATTACACTAAGTCCTGTATAACCCCATTTTGGAAACAGTGTTGCTATCACAGCGACAATAAACCCGATTACAGATCCTAAAGCCAATCCAGCCATTGCACCTGAAATTGTAACTGCAGTATCAGACAAAGCTTTCGAAAAATTATCCTGCAGCGTAGTCACTATCTGTGAAGGCAGAGGTAACTGAAATGGTTCAAATCCCAGTACATCGTGGATGAGACCTCCCTGCCATATAGCAATAAACAATATTCCAAAGCCCAGAGGCCACAATACATTTTTAATTTTTTCTGTCATATATTCATCTCCTCTCTTTTATGCCGTTTGTTTTCGCCAGGGCATACAGATTTTTTCAAAGAAAACAACAATATAGTAGCTGATAATCCCCAAAATTGCACTTGTTACCACTGATGCCCAGAACACATCCTTTGTTCCTGAGTACAGGGAATAAAGAAGTTTTACCCCTATTCCTCCGCTTGACCCCAGCATATCAACTAAAATTGATGCTGTAATTGACATAGGTGCAGCTATTTTTAATCCTGCAAATAGATAAGGCAGTGAGTAAGGAATCATAAGTTTGAAGTAAATGCTTTTTTTCTTTGCCGCATAGGAATATAACAGCTCTTTTTTGTCGCTCTCAACACTGTTCAATCCGCTGAGCATATTGATGGAAACAGGGAAGAATGTTATGTATGCAGCGATGATTATTCTTGATGCATTCATATCCCTTGCAAGAGTGAAAATAATAGGAGCTAACCCTAAAACAGGTATCATCTGTGACAGAATTAAATAAGGGAGTGCTATCTTTTCTGCAATTTTTGATAAACTCATAATAATAGCCAGTATAAATCCGATTGCCGCTCCCAGGGCAAATCCAAACACAGCCCTTGAAAAAGTCAGCCCTGACGCACTGATCAATTCTGTAAAATTATTTCCGATAGATATGATAATACCGTGAGGATAAGGAAGCTTTGCTTCAGCCATGGGGTCATGGGCAACTTTATCCAGATAGAAGGCTGCCAATTCCCAGATTATAAAAATGCCAGCAACCCAAACTGCATTTACTATGTATTTTTCTTTCCTGCTTATCATCCTCACACCCCCTCAAAGCTGTTTCTGATCTTTGTGATATAATCATAAAACTCAGGTGTCTGCTTTGATTCCATACTTCTAGGCCTTGGTATATCAATATCGATAACTGCGGAAACACGTCCTGGATGAGGTGAAAGAACCACTACCCTGTCTGACAGGAAAACAGCCTCTGAAATATTATGAGTTACGAATACTACTGTCTTATTTGTTTTTCTCCAGATATCAAGAAGGTCCACATGAAGCTTTTCACGGGTAAATTCATCCAATGCGGAGAAGGGTTCATCCATAAGAAGAATTTCAGGCCTGATGGCCAATGCTCTTGCAATACCTACTCGTTGCTGCATTCCTCCGCTCAGCTCATATGGATAATGCTTTCCAAAGGATGAAAGTCCTACTAAATCAAGCATTTCAGTTACCCTTGCAGTACGGTCCGCTTTTTTCATTCCCAAAAGCTCCATTGGCATGCATACATTTCTTCTGACTGTTCTCCAGTCATACAGAACTGGGTTTTGAAATACAATTCCGTATTTTTTCTGAAGTCTTATGTCTCTTGGAGTTTGTCCTCTGACTGTTATCTTTCCGCTTGAAGGCTGCAGCAAATCAGCTATAATTCTAAGGAGGGTTGTCTTTCCGCAACCGGAAGGACCTAATAAAGAAATAAATTCTCCTTCCTTAATATCAAGATTTACATTTTGAAGAGCCGTTACCGGTTTTCCTCCATTTTTATCCTGGTAAACCATGCATAAATCTTCAATTTTTATTTCAGTTTTCTTTTCTATTGCTTTTGAAGAAGCTTCCACCTGACGTTTTCTTTTAACTACATTATTAATACTCACTTAATACCCTCCTTTTTATTTAAAAAAACGGCGCAAAACATTGTAATCTGTTTTGCGCCATTGCAAATTTCTTATCTTTACCATAATTTATTATATATATCCAATAAGTCCTGTCTGGAAACATTTTTTATTGTATTTGAAGGACTTCCGCTGTCCATGGCATCCTGCGCCATCTTTTCCTTTACCGCATCAAAGTCTTCCTTATCGATTCCATACTTTTTCAAGGTTGGAATCTCACATGTATTACACAGAGCTTCGAGTTTTACCAGAAAAGCCTCTGCTGCTTCTTTGTCACTTTTCCCTTTGTCTGCTGCCCCTATTGCTCTTCCAATGGCCCCGAATCTTTCATAGCTGCCATCAAGAACATAGGAGAGACATTCCTTTATAAGCATTGCATTTGAAATTCCATGTGGTACATGAAACAGTGCCCCGATTGGTCTGCTCATTCCATGAACCAGTGTTACAGAAGAATTATTTATACATACCCCTGCTTCATATGCTGCCAAGGCCATTTCTTCCCTTGCCCTTTTATCATTGCCATTTTCATAAGCTATAGGCAGGTACGTAAAAATTCTTTTTATAGCAGATAATGCGAATGTATCTGTCAATGGATTGGCTTTTCTTGAGGTATATGCTTCCACCGCATGAGTCAGCGCATCCATTCCTGTTGCTGCAGTGACACTTTTTGGTGCAGTCATGGAAAACCTTGAATCAATAACTGCAAGATCCGGAAGTAATGATTCTCCTTTAAGAAGCATTTTAATATTCTTTTTAGAATCTGTAATAATAGTAAATTTTGTAGCTTCTGAGCCTGTACCTGCTGTGGTGGGGATCAATACCAGCGGAGGAAAATCTCCCTCCATTACAACTCCCATATAATCTGATATTTCACCTTTTAATTCTGTCATTGCTGCAATTGCCTTTCCGCTGTCCAGAGGACTACCTCCCCCTATGGCAATGATGAAGTCACATCCTGCTTCCTTATATGCTTCAACGCCGCTCTTAATCATGACGTCTGTAGGTTCCCCTGTAATCTCATTAAAAACTTCAAACCCGATTCCCCATTTTGTTAAACAATCTGTGAGAATCTTTACTGTTCCTGTTCTGGTAACATTCTTTCCGGATACAATAAATGCTTTTTCCCCAAAAGTTTTTATGACTTTTTCACTGGATTCCAGGGCATCCTCCCCGATAATTGTACGTCCCGGTAAACTGAATTCATATGACATCTTATTCACCCCGCTTAAATATATTCCTTATCTGCAATTTCAAGCACTTCGTCCAGCTTTGCAAGTTCTTCCTTCAGCTGTTCCTCAGTGATAATCAATGGTGGTGCTATAAGTATCATATTTTCATGTGAATAAGTCATAAACTTTCTTTCTTTCAGGGCACCAATAATCTTTCCCATGATTCCTTCCGGGTCTTTGCCGTATGGCACCAATGGTTCCTTTGTTTCTTTATCCTTAACCAGCTCTACTGCTGAAAACAGTCCAATATATCTTACATCTCCCACACATGGGTGAGAAGCTTTCATTTCCTCAAGTTTTTCACCAAGGACTTTGCCGACTTTATTTACATTAGTTAAAATATCTGCTTCTTCATAGTAATTTACACAAGCGACACCTGCTGCACAGGCTAATGGATGTCCACTATAAGTCAATCCACAGGATAACAGATTATCATCAAAGTAAGCTGCTATTTCTTTGCTTACTGCAACTCCTCCAAGCTGAACATAACCACAGGTAACACCTTTTGCAAAAGTTACGATATCCGGTTTTACTCCAAAGTTTTCAAAACCAAACATCTTACCTGTTCTTCCCCATCCTGTCATTACTTCATCACAGATCATAAGAATATTGAATTCATCACATAATTTTCTCACTCCAGGAAGATATCCCTTTGGAGGAATAATAACTCCATTTGAACCGGTAATAGTTTCAAGGACAATTGCTGCCACACTGTCCGGACCTTCATATGTAATCTGTTCTCTGAGCTTTGTCAGGTAGTATTTTGTTGCAGCTTCCTCGGATTCAAATTCTATTGCTTCTCTGTAAACATACGGATCAAAGAATTTTATAAACCCCGGTATTCCAGGTTCCAAAGCATATCTTCTTGGCTCTCCTGTAAGATTTCCTGCACCGAATGAAGATCCGTGATAACTGCGGTAACGGCTGAATATCTTCGATTTGCCAGTGAACATTCTGGCAATTTTAACTGCATTTTCGTTTGCTTCAGCTCCTGCATTTGTGAAAAATACCTTTCCCATATTGTCAGGCATCAGCTCGATGATTTTCTTTGCCAGCTTTGCACGGGATTCAGCACCATAGGATGGTCCTACAAAACAAAACTTATCAACCTGTTCTTTAATGGCATCTCCTACTGCCTTATTCCCAAAACCAAGATTCATGTTAACAAGCTGAGATGACATATCTGAGTAACGATTTCCGTCATAATCCCAGAAGTAAATCCCCTCCGCTTTTTCCACAGAAATTGGATTAATATTTCTTTGTTTGCTCCAAGATTGTAAATTATATTGTTTTAATGTACTCTTAATTTCTTCACTGTTCATATTCTACACTCCCCTTAAATAAAAAACGGAGCTTATTCTATTGAACAAGCTCCGTTGCTTTTATCTTTCTTAAAATTTTTATTTTATATACATCCTTGTAAATAAAAAACGGAACTTATTCCTTATAAACAAGCTCCGTTGCCGTTTTCTTTCTCTAACATGTTTATATTATATACTTGTACTTTTACTCATTTCAATAAGTAAGTGACTAACTTTATTTGTGCACTTGCACATTTACATAACATCCCTGATATAAAATCCTAAATAAAATCTCAGTTTTTCATCCAAGCTCAATGGATTACATCCTGTAACTTTCTCGATTTTTTTCAGCAGGTTATTGACTGTATTTCTATGGATGTATTGCTTTTCAGCCACAAGACTCTGGCTTCCATTATTCTTTAAATACGTATACAGAAAATCCATTAAATCCGTATTATTTTCATTATCGTACTTTTCCAGTTTGCCTAATGTCTCTTCATAAAATTTTTGCAAAAGATCCTTATCATTTATGTTTAAAAGAAGCTTATAAATATCAAGCTTGTCATAAAAAATCACTTCTTTATTCTTTTTTCTTGCCATTGTCATAGCTATATATGCATTATTATAATTCTCCGGCTGCATTTTGATTCCAGCCTTATTCTCACTTACACCAATATGTACTTTCCATGAAGGCTCATTCCAATTTTTAAAGAAAGTGTTTACGAAATTTTCAATATCATAATTCCCATAATTCACAAGAACCAAAACCAGGCACTCGTTATATTTAAAAGATATGTATAACTCATGAATGCTTCTGGCAATTCTCTCTGAATATCTCTTTGCCTTATTGATATTAAATTCTTCATGTCCGTCTTTTTCATTTTCAAATGACATGACAATAAAACAGAAATTGCTGTCACGAAGATATCCAAACCGCTCCATCTGCAGGATATGTGTCTCTAGATCACCTATTTTAAAAATGATGTTCTTAATGGTTGTGGCTATGTTAATTTCCACTTCCTCCCTTTGTATGATACGGGAACATATATCCCTTGTCATATCTACCATTCGTGTTTCCCAGGGTATGGTATAAAGAGGCATATTAATCTCATTGCAGTAATCGATAACTTCATCAGGTATGGATTTTGTATGGGGTCCTATATTCACTACAAAGGCGCTTGTCCCTACGTTATAAAGCTTTTTTGTGAAATTCAGCAGCCATCCTTCCCTGTTATTCATGATTCCTGCTGTAAAAACAACTTCATTTCCATGAAGAAAGCTGCTGACGTCATCATCTTCAATGATATGTACCCATTCCACAAGATTGTTAAGTCCCTTCTGCCCTGCCAGCAGCTTCATCTGATACAGGATAGCCCCGTTTCCAAATAATTTTCCCACTGTAATTGCCATATACTATCACCATTACAGAAAACCTTCAGTATATTTACTTTATACCTGTACTTGTTTTCTTATAATATTATCCTTTCCTATACTTCAGACGTTAATAAACAAAAATAATACAAACCTAATATATCTTTCTATTATAATACAATAATTTAATTAAGGTTCAAATATAAACTTTCCAGTAATAAAACCGAAGCCGCTGCTTATATAACCCTCAAGCAGCGGCTCTTTTTTCATGATCATGAAACTTCTCAGTTATGTATGGTAATTTTACTGAAGATTTTATATACCTTTATGCATTCTTTTTATCAAAAAAGTATAAATAAATTTTATAAACAGTAAATGCGATTATTGTTCCTATAATTGCCCCGGATATTACATCGCTTGGATAGTGCACTCCTAAATATAATCTGGATAGTCCTATTAAAAATGCCAATACCATGGCTGGTATACCGTATTTCTTTGGCAGCGTCAAAAAGAAAATTACTGCTGCTGCAAATGAACTTCCGGTATGACCTGAAGGAAATGAATAATCATGAGGTTTTTTTATTAAAATCTTTAATCCTTCAATCACCTCATATGGTCTGGTACGGGCAACCAGATTTTTTAACAAGAGGTTGTCAACTACTAATGATAATAATAATGCTATTGCTGACAATATACCTGCTTTTCTTGTTTTCCTGAAACATAATAGTATTATTGTAGCAGCTATCCATACTGCTCCTCCGTTTCCAAGAGATGTGATAAACTTGAATATTGGTGTAAGAAATGGTGTTCTTAAATATTCCTGAATAAACAATAAAATATTTCCGTCAAAATTAACTAAAGTACTATACATTTTTCCCTCCTGAGTCGTTCTTTAAATTTGTTTCTGCTGCTTTCCTGAATAACCTGATTCCTTAGCCATTGATTGTCCACACTTATAAATTATAACTGATAATTCCAAATATCCAAGAGAAAACTTAATAAAGTCATTTAGACGGCCCTCAACTTTACTTTAGATTTAAAAGTTGTGAACCGTCACCTCAAAAATTTAATGTATAATCTTTTTCAGGAAGCCATTGGAATCAAAAGCAACTGCGTTTTCTGCCGCTACTGCTGTTATTGCAGCCTGTTTTGAAATTCCGATACTGGTTAGGCCATTTACTCCAGTTTTTTTCACAGGGCTTTCATAACATTGTTTTTTATATTCATCTGCAACTAAAACAGCTGAATACATTATTCTTTCAATCCTTCCTATTCCAAACACTCCAAAACCTTTACTTTTACTCAGGTATTCATTCACTTCTGATATGTCATTAACTGCCTGGTATATATTATCCCCTTCCATGGCAAGTACACCTAAGACAGCCAGTTCTATACCAGTTCCGTACTTGCAGTTTTTCCCTTTCAGCCTGTCAAAAATCCGCATTGCCCTATTACACTTCTTATCAGCCGCTTCTTCACCTAAGATTAATATATTACTGAGTGCCTGTGCTGCATCAGGAGCAAACCTGGTGTTCAGCAAATCATAGCATTTCTCCATTTCATCTATTGCAGCAGCTTCCGGTAAATCATTGATTGCAGTCATAACTGCAAATCTGAAATCATCTCTATAATTTTGGAATTGATGATTATTTTTCATTTTTACATATATATCTCTGGCTTTTCGGGCAACTCTTTCATATTGAAAAGTCTCAACCATATTTGCCATTTCAAATGCTGTAAAAGGTAAGTAATCTGAAGATTGTAACTCACTTTTCAGCACTTCATGTGCTTTTATCACTTTCTGAAATTTACTCCATGAACTTTCATCTAAAGAAAGCATCGTCGCCAGAACCAATAAAGCGCTGCCCCTGAAATCTGAAAAAACAGCTGTATTATTCTTTATTATTTCTTTGCTCAACTTAATCTTTCTCACATCAACTTCCAATCCTTCTTCCGTATAAAGAGATGCACATAGGGGATGAAACATCACTGTATCCCATCTGAAGTTATTCTGCAAAATGTCTTTGTTTTTTACAAACAGGTCACATCTTTGTTTCAATGAATTTTTCATAGTATTTTTCCTCCAAACCATGATTCTGATGTTTTATCGCTGATTTTTGATAATCTGGTTACTGCATATATTATAAACACGAGTAATATCATTGAAATAATCATTCCGGACCCGCCCATGACAAAATACCTGAAGCCTGTTGTACTATATGGAAAATTCATCATCATTATCATTCCTTTCTTTACATTTATTGTAATGGTTAAGTATGGAGATACGATGTATATTTTATGGATTTTTTATGTGATTAGATTGCATTTGCAAAATAAAAAAAACCGGGATTGCTCCCAGATTTCTTATGAGTTTTGTCTTTTTTTAAACCAGTTAACCAGAAATAAGATCCCTATTAAAAATGCAGGTCCGGCAATTACTGTACTCCATGACAAGACCATATACCAGGGTACCCCATTAAAGATTGTCATAAATATATAAAGAAATCCGGCCAGTAAAAAGGCTACCCCTCCTACAATTTCATGCTTCCATGATACGATCAAAATAATAATCATTATAAATGTCGGTATATTATGCATAAATAACCCAATAATAATCTGCCATAGACTCAATTCAGGTGAAAATACATCCAGAGAAAACATTGCTATAAAGCAAATAAACAAAATGGATAAAATTCTTGGAGTCCAGTATATGAATCTGCTTACCTTTTTTGCCATTTTTATCTCATCTCCTCATCTAAGTATTATCTCTATATAATAATTTTACACCTCTCCCAGTTGCCATACAACATATAGATAAGTCTTAAGGGTTAATCAACAGTTGCAAATAAATTAGCATATTGTTTGTACAGACATAAAAACCTGCTTTAATAAATTTTAAAAAAGTAGTATAATTAAATTATAAAGAATATTCAATCAAATCACCAAAAAATTATAGGAGGGATTAAGATGAAAAAGCTAGGAAGTCTTACTAGATTTTTTAGTTGCTTTGTTATGTCCTTACTTATTATGGCATCTGCTTCAATGCCTGCATATGCTGGAGGAAAGCTGCCATCAATTACAGATTTCAGTGTAATTTATTACAGCAGTACTATTAATGGAAATTGCACTGCTCCGGCTGGTCTTCAAAACGATCCACAGAAAGTTTACGTCTATGACTGGTACGTATATTGGAATACAAGTGAAAAAGGCAAATATGAACTTTTTACATATAATGATAATAAATTTTCATTAACAACTGGACAAGGAATGGGTTTTGGTGCTACCCAAAGTTATGCAAGTGGTACATATTATTTTAAGGTCAAATTGATACAATATGAGAAAATACTTGATGAAAGAACTCAGCAGTATGTATACAAAAAGACAGGTACCTCATATTCTAATATATCTTCTGTAACTATACCTTAAATTCAACTAATATTAGAATGTTCATAAATATACTAGCAAAACAATAAGAAGCAAGGGCTTTCAATTACCCTTGCTTCTTATTGTTTGATTTATACCGTCCCCTGGTTTACCTTTAACTCTTAGCTTCCTCTAAAGTTATGTTAAGCGTAAGTGTCTGTCCACTTCTTTTCACTGTAAATTTGGCTGTCTGCCCTGCAGTTAAACCCTGAACTATTGATTTAACCTGGCTTGATGATGTCACTTCAGTGTCGTTGACGCTGATTATCCTGTCACCTGCCTTAAGGCCATTCTGCTTGGATACTTTTGTAACATAAACACCTGTTTCTGATACCCTATAAGTCATTGCCGTTCTTGAGTCGCTTACATCAACCATTGTCACTCCCAGGTCAATTCTGCCCTTGACGTATCCATATTTTATTATGTCGTCAATGACAGTTTTGGCTGAATTGATTGGAATAGCAAATCCCAGCCCCTCTATTCCTGATCCGCTGGATTTTGCGTTGACAATTCCGATAAGCTGGGCATATTCATTAAATAAACCTCCTCCTGAGTTTCCTGGATTGATTGCCGCAGATGTCTGAAGAAGACTCATAGTTTCACCATCTATCTCAATATTACGATCAAGAGCGGAAATAATCCCTTCCGTAACAGTTCCTCCAAGCTCACCTAAAGGATTACCTATGGCAACAGCAAGTTCTCCCACAACCAGTTTGCTTGAGTCCCCGAATGTTGCTGTTGTAAGATTGCTGGCATCTATTTTTAAAACAGCAATATCGGTTTGTGAATCTTTACCTAAAAGGGTTGCAGTATAACTGGTTCCGTTTCTCAGTTTAACCGTGATTTTACTCGCGCCATCAATAACATGATTATTTGTTACTATGTACCCGTCACTTTTAATAATGACGCCGCTTCCTGCTCCTTCAGATACATATTGTCCCACTCTTCCTCCTGTAACAACTGTTTCAGTAGCAATTTCTACAACACTATCACAAGTCTTTTCTGCAATTTCAGCAATTGATAAAGCACCTGTCTCACTGTCTGTATTTGTGGTTTGAATAATATTATCTGATGTGGTGCTGGTTGAACTTGTTACACCTGATGAGGCGGTTTGTGTTGTGGTTTGAGATAAGCTTGTACCGGATAACTTATTTTCTAAATATGCTCCGCCGAAGCCAAACAAACCTGATATAACAATATTTACAGACAAAATAGCAGCTATAGTTTTCCTTTTCATCATAACTTACCTCCTTAGATTAAAGTCAATGAATGAATCATTTCTGTTATATACATTATAGTGGTGAAATACGGAGATACAATGTATTTTTTATGGGTTCTTTATGTGATTAGCATGCATAAGAAGATAATGAATGGCAAGATCCAGATGATTTTAATCTGGGTGATACTGAAAATCCAGAATTTCTCTATAACTTAATTTTACGCCTGTATTGTATTGATTTTAACATTTATAAGAATTCATCAATTACGGACTGGCTGAAGCAAAGTTCATGCATCCTCACATAAATGTTTGCTATACCAGCCTGACACAGATTCTGTAGATTTTGTGGTAAATATCCACTGTATCCTCCAGTAATACAGTGACTTCCTTAGCTTGAGTTAGATTTCATTTTGTGAAACGTCAGCTGATAAGTAACGGGCATCTCTTTGTCTCGTGAGATACTCTTCTAAATTCCGCTTTCATATTAACTTAATGTTCAAAACTCCATCAAGATTTAGCTTCTTTATTCTTATTTCTATTTCATTAACATCAGTAGTATATAGGCCTATTACCTTCATTCTCCTAAAGTACTCTGCTCCTGGGAAGGCATATCTGTTCATCCTTCCTTCTCTAGTAGCAGCCTTTTCATCAATGACAAGAAGTATCGCTTCAATAAATCAACCTTATTCTAAAATTAGTACCACAAATAATATTATATTGTAATATATAATAAGGAGGCGAAAAAGTATGTTATTAAAAGAAAACTTAATGGGAGTTCAGCACCTAGGCATTCCAGTAGTCAATATAACCCAAGCTAAAAGTTGGTATATAAAAACACTTGGTTTTCAATTAATCTACGAGACAGTAATTAACTCTGAAAATGGAGCTATAAAGGTAGCCTTTTTAAAGTTAGAAGATATAATACTTGAATTATATCAGTTACCTGAAAAAGAACTTGAAGATATAAAAACTAGAGGTCATGGCCATATTGATCATTTTGCTATTAATGTATTTGATATTATTCAGACTTTGTGTGAAATGATATCAAGAGGTGCACTATTGGATAGCTCTACACCAAAGGGTCCAATCTTTATTAGGCACTTTTGGTCAAAAGGAATATCATATGTTAATCTCATTGGACCTAATGGTGAAAAAGTACAACTTCAACAACGACTTGATTTAAAGCAATTTAATAAAAACAGTAATATCGATGGCTGGTCTCACTTAGGTATAATCGTTAGTAACATAGAAAATTCCAAAGCATTTTATAAACGATTTGGTTTCAAAGAAGTAATGAAAGCTAAAATAAAAGAGCAGCAAAGTGTAAATATAATTGTAGTTTTGGAAAAGAACGGATTTCAAATTGAATTAATTCACCCTACAAATAATACTCTAGAAGAATTTTCACTAATCAAAGATGGACATATAGACCATATATCTTTTAATGTAAAAGATGTTGAAAAGGCCTTCCAGGAACTAAAGAAATCAGGGTTAAATGTTATACAAGACAAACCAATATTTCTACCTTTTTGGGAGAAAGGAATGAAGTATTTTAATATCTTAGGACCCGATGGAGAAAAAATCGAGTTTAGTCAAAAACTATAAAATGAGTACTATCTTTACTGTTATTACTATTAACATATCTAACAAATATGTCGGACCTAAAAAAACTAAAATTATACACTATCTTTTATTAGATATTCATTTTTTTCTATTTTATATCTCTAATTCTTTATCTCCAGACACCTTAATATCATCAAGTTCTCTTACTATATCTTCAGATAGGGTTTCTTTTTCAAGTTTACATGAACCACTGAAGGCACCTAGTTAGTCTCAGTTTCTTTCCCCTTGAAAATCTTGAACTCCTGCTGGACTTCCCTTTATATTTTGGCATATTCCTTTATAAGCCCAACATCCATCTGACTTTACCATCACTACACCGTTATGTTTTGAACACAAAAAGGGCTGATGCAAACCAATCACTGAGTTTTTCATCAGCCGCTTTTCTTTGAAGGAGAAATTCATAAAAAGAAAACTTATCATGTTTATATATTAAATCATCATTGTGTAGTAAAAATGTGAAATATGCGTTCTTTCTATGTGATATTTCAGATTCCACAATACTACTTTACATCTTCACTTCAACCAGTATTGATTCCATGAATCTCCTATATCAGTCTGACACAGATCCTATGGTAAATATCCACCGTATCTCCAAGCAGTGTAGCTGCTTCCTTCAGATAATTATACACTTCCCTGTACCTTAAGATTGTAATGGCATCATTTTTTGAAAAAAGCTCTGCCACCCCTGAAATATATATCTCCTCTATAGAATTCTGAGATACTCTTATATTTTCAATTTTACTCTGGGACTCAGAAGGATTACTCTCCAAAACTAAAATAGCCTCACTAAGTTCCAGTGCTCCCTGGCTTAATAAACTGGACATAGCTATTATGGTTGAGTTCACTTCAAGGTTCAATGCTTTTATAGTCTTTAATATTGATTTGGAACAATCTATTATTTTGTTCATCTGTACAGATATGGAATACAGATCCTGCCTGTCAAATGGGGTTGAAAATGCTTCTACAAGGTCATGCTCAAGCTTGAATCTTATCTTATCCGCTTCATTTTTCTTAATAAACAAATCATTATAATCCGATTCATTTTTATCCTTGATCCACATTTCCAGAGCATGTATTACTTTATAATTTGTTTTGCTCTGATCCAGAAGCATGGAATAGAAATCGTACTTCTTAGGGAATATTCTATCAAATAAATTATTGTCTTTCATTATAATATCCTCCAGTTTATTATCTGATATATTACAGCAGCAGATACTGCAGAACATGGCATAGTTATAAACCAGGCAGTTACTATCTCCTTACCTATGTTCCAGTTTACCATCCTGTATTCATCTGCTGCTCCCACACCCATAATCCCTCCTACTACCACATGTGTTGTGGAAACCGGAGCACCAGTGAAGGTGGCAAGCAGTATGGATATTCCTGAGGACAGCATAGAGTCCAAGCTGTGAATTGGTCTCAGATCATATATTTTATCCCCCAGAGTCTTCATTATTTTCCATCCGCCTAAAGCGGTGCCAATAAACATTACCAGGCCCACCGCTATCTTTATAACAAATGGTGCGGAATGAGTCTTCACTACACCTGCAGAAATCAGTGCCAGTGAAATCAATCCGGTTATCTTCTGAGAATCATTGGAGCCATGGCTGAATGCCAGAGCTGCCGCAACAAACCACTGTATTTTCTTTATATTTCTGTTAATGCTGAATTTCGAATTTCTTAACATAAGAACAGATATTTTTTGAATCAGATAAGCAATAGTAAAACCCAGGATCGGTGAAAAAACAAGTGCAGCGATAACCTTCAGAATACCTGACAGCTGGCGGCTGCCTGAAAGAAATTCGGACACCCCCCACACAATGCTGCGGGGGCCCCTGAAAGCCCAGACTGCTCCAATGAGCCCGCCTATAAGGGCATGAGTTGAACTGGAAGGCAGTCCTATTCTCCATGTAACAATATTCCAGACTACTGCACCTAATATTGAAGCTATTAATATAGGTATAAGATCAATTTCAGGTGCTATCCTTATTATTGCTGACACAGTATCAGCAACCTGACTTCCGCTGAAAAGAACACCCAATAGTCCGGATACCGAAGCCAGAAGCACTGCCTGTCTTGGGCTGGCAGCCTTGCAGGATATCATTGTTGCAACTACTGAACTTGCGTCGTGCAATCCGTTAGTCAGAGTAAAAATCAATGCTGTTATTATAAGAACTGCTAACAGTAAATAAACTCCTGTAAACATGATTTTTTCCCCCTTTGTTTTTAATTTTTGACTGCATTAGTTGTTAATCCTGATACTTGAACAATATTTTGAACTTTCTTGCACTAATCTATTTTGTGCAATTACGTATAAAACTTATCATAGTCTCATTAAACTCTTCTACGGAGTCTAAATTTACAACATGTGATGCGTCTGAGAAAAATTTTATTTTACAATTCTTACAACCTGCTTTCCAGAACTTCATGCATTTTTTAACCTAAAGCACAAGAAGTCTCCTACCTCAAAGTTACCTTACTCACGAAGTGAGAGAATAGGTAGGGGATGAATTGTTGCCCCCTTGAGGAATACCTACTCATCTTGTATAATTGAGTAATGTAGGTCTTTGATAACTAGATATATGAGGTTGCATGTAGAAACCGGCAAATTCTGAATGCGAAAACCAAGCGATGAGTTTGTTATCCTTCCATGCGTAAAATATCTAAGGTACAAAAGATACCGATGTTGTCGGCATCTAGGGAAGGGACTTCCCGAAGTTACGCCTGTGGAGAGTGTAGGTTACGAACTCGTGGAAACAGGAAACCCATACTTCTTAAGTGGTGGGTAGTTCACATCAGCTTCATCTATCAATACCTGAAACATTTAAATATAAAACTGATTTATCAAATTTATCAGTATGTTTATAAATTCTTGATAATATACTCATGATTGTTGTACTTTTAACCAAATAACTTAATTGCACTTTCTTGCAAAGGTCTTCTGCATCTTTGCTTTTACCTTCACTTTCCAAAAGCGAAGCATACAATACCATTGGATCAACAAAATAATTAGTTAACTCTTTAAAATCATCCTCCAGCATCATGGAATACATATTAATTAAACCAGCAACAGTAAGTTTCAATCCAGCACTGTTTGGGTATTGGTTTAAATACTCTTTACTCTTCGTTTCACCGTTCTCAAAACCATTATGTAGAAATATCTCTGTAAGCTCTTTGTGTATTTTCGTAACTTCCATTTCTGAAAGTTCTTCTTAATGATTATTATAATGATTATTTATACTCCAGAATCATCAATAAGCCATGGGGAATTCTCATCTTTTCTTATAAGAAAATACCAGCAGTCATATGTACCGCTGCCTTGTGTTTCCAGGCGATCATTTTTGTATTTTACTTTATACTTTACTTTATAAACCTTAAGATTATTTTCTATTGTTCCATTCATACTGCCTCTTCCATACTTCAGATAGCCATTCCTAATCTCTTCACTTTTTTCTTCTTTAATACTTATTATCTTGATGCTGTCTAAATTTTCAAATCCCCAAAGCACATTTGGAGCATTCCACTGCTCTGTTAGGGTAGTGAGTAATTTATCTTTATTTTTTTCATTTTTATATTGAAAATTTTTTTCTACTACACTCTGTGCAGAATCTCCCTGAGAATTAACTGCTGCTTTATTGCCTTGATTTGAGCAGCCAACCAGAAAAACAACGGCAATTACAATCAGAATATTTAACCTTAGATTTTTCCTCTTCATGATAATTCTCCCATCTATTTTATTACTTCATAATAATTATAGTGTTACATTATAACTCAACAGAATATTCTCAAGTTCTTTATTATATATAGAAAAAATTTTCCCGCTATAGGTCATTTGAAAAATACCCTCTCCACAATATTCAAAATATTCCTTATTTCCATCACTAAATACTATTCCAATAGCCATTCCGCCATCTATCATGCCTGTCCAATTGCTTTTGTAAAACTTAGAATTTACGAAATTTATAATAAAATCATCTTTTTCCTTTTCTATAAGTTCAACATTTCTGCCATTTAACCCACCTGTATAGAAAGTAATTTTTGCAATCTCATTACTTTTAAGTTTCTCTTTTTTTTGTGTCCACTGTTTTTTATCAGTAATATTGTATATTATACCTGAATTCCACACCATCCCTGCAAAAGCAAGTACTAGAAATGCTGTTATATAGAAGCCAAGTAAGTACTTCTTCACCCTCATAAACTTCACTCCATAAATTAAATCTGATATATAATTAAATTATATACCAGTTATGTCCATAAAAACCAGCATGCAACTTTCATTGTATAAAATTCCTTTAAGCCAAAACTGAGTATATAACAAAAACCCCGTGGCATCACACTGCCCGGGGCTTTTGGATTATAGCATCAAATCAACTTATTTATTTTACTTTATCAGAATTCATATATTTTTTTAAGTCACTTTTTAATATTATGAAATAGCTGGGTATTCCATAAACTAATATACCAATTTTAAAAATTTGAGGAACATATCGGCTAAACAATACTTCCAGCCCATCTCCAAAATAATAAGCTCCTAAGGCAATTAAAAATAGATTTAGTATATAAAAAACTACACCTATATTTAAAACTGAGACTCCTTTAGATACAATATAAACAATTAACCCTGCAATTACTAAACCTAAAATAGACGAAAGGGCTACTAAAATAGTCGAGTCAGTTGAACTGGTTAAAATAAATAAAGTTGCTTCAAGTAATTCTCTGAAGAAAGTTATTGCAGATATAATAAAAACTCCTTTTTTGCTTAAATCAACAAATCTTTTGTCAGGAGTAGTATTAAATGATTTATTTTTTCTCAAAAGGACTACACTATACAAAATTAAGCCAGCCAGCACTATTCCTAACAATCCATCAAACAACTCTCCTGCAGGGCCTTGAAGCAAAGCAGCTTGTGAGAACATTATTGCTGCAATTATTGCAGCAAGTACTGCACCTGAAGCGCCTCCCATTACAACGCTTTTAGACATACCATATAGTTTATTTTTATTAAAATAAATAACTAATGGAATTATGACAAGAAATATTTCTATTCCTTCTCTCAAACATATTATAAACGGAGCAAGCATCGTATCTCACCTCTTTATATTGTTTGTGGTATTCATTTTGATACATTATATGATGAATTTATAAAGAGGTTCTTAAAACTAACAAGTATGACTTTTAGTTAATACTAAAACTTATTTAATTTTTGTTATATACTGCATGTATTTATTGCAATTCAATCATATATCTGGAAGTCCTGAAATATCCCCAACAATAAATGTTGCTATGGTAAATATACTTAATCCTGCTGACCATATACCTAAACAAGATTTTGGCAAGAAGCTGATTTTCATACATATCATCTCCTTTGGAAGTTATCAGAAATAAACTTGAGCTCTTTTCCCGGTCCGTCATTAATATCCTGAAAAAACTGAATATCACTTAAACTAAAACCCAATATTTTAACTTTCCCAATTACTACCTCAACCACATTTTACCACACCCTTGTATTTTTTGCTTGTATATTACAATACCTTGAATTATTACAACATTTCTTTGCATATAACTTAAATAATTGAACCTGAAGCTGTCAATGTTATTGAGTGACTTTTATTACTAAACTATAATTATTTAACAAAAACTTATGAAGCATTAACTATATTTGGAATATAATGCAAATAGGTATTCATAATATTACTTATAGCATTATTTAAATTTAAATATTTTACCTTCGTATTTGATTTAAATCAGATGCTGAACTTTAATGAAAAAGGGAGATTTATATGGAAACAAAAAGAATAAACTATCTTGATTCTTTAAGAGGAATAGCATCTCTGGTTGTTGTGGTATTTCACTGTTTAGTATCGTTTAATCTTTTCTATATGGCTTATTATAATAACCAATATTC
>JBEHWK010000012.1:0-41850 GCA_040217795.1 Clostridiaceae bacterium | reverse complement strand
TCCCTATATTATTATCTAAGATAAGACTTGATACATATGGTAACCTATCTTCAATTCTGAAGTCCAGTTTTTCCATAAAGAAATAAGTTTTCTCATTATACGCCTCTAAGCTCCTGCAAGAGATTGTAACCTCTCTTGACTGAGATTTCCTGGTGAAAATATAACAATCATATTTATCTTCTATATTTTCAAGATATATTTGAGAATCCATTCTTAACATTTTACTTACTTCTGTAAGGGATTTTCCTATTATTTCTTCTTTAGTGTATCCTGCAAACTTTTCAAACTGTCCATTTATATCAGTAACTATATTATTTTTACTATACAAAAATGGTTTTTCAAGAACCTTTTTTAAGGTATATTTCATTTGTAACACCCCATTTTTTAGTCATATGTAATATTATCATACAATCATTTCCTTATAATAAACTATTTTACGACTTTTTCCATCAATTGTACATATTTGTCAAAGGTTTACATCAAACTAAATATAAGATACTCTCATCAGTAAAAAGGATTGATATTATCCCTTAAGAATAATATCAATCCCTTACACAGATGCCGTTCCATCAATTTTTCATATTTTCCCCTGGGGTGATTCCGATTTCCCGGAAGCACCCCAGGGGAAAATTCATCTAATCAAATATTGTGAAAAAGTCCTCCTTAGCTACTGCCTCAAAGCACATTTCAATTTGTATTTTTGTATTTCTTCCTAAAGACAGCGGTGGCAGCTCCTCTAATGAAAAGAATCCGCTTTCCTCTTTTGCTTCCTTTGCAATATTTTCTTTTATAGATAAATTGGATTCTGCCCAGCCCCCGGGCATAGACCAGCATCCGTCAATACTTTCTTTAACCAGCAAAATCTTATTATCCTGAAAAATGGCTCCTCTTACGTCAACTTTAGGTGTCTGATACCCGGTTTCATTGCAAAGTAAAAGAGCAATATGAGGAATGCACTTAATACCCCGCAAGTTATAAAACTGATATTTGCTCCAAATTTTTGTGTTACTATCCCTGTAAAAAAGTTACCTATAGGTGTAGTCCCAGTGAATACCAAAGTGTACACTCCCATTGCCCTTCCTCTGTACTCATCATTGGAATTCAACTGAATGGTTGAATTTACTGTTGCCATAAAAAGCATGCTAAAAAGACCCATCCCCGATAAACTCACTAACGACAGGTAGTAATTCTGCAGCATTCCTGTAATGATTAAAAATACACTGACAAAAAGTGCAATTTTGAAAAGATTATGTTTTTTGAATATGACATTCTTCCTTCCCGCAAAAAATAATGATCCAATAAGAGAACCTATCCCCATTGCGGACAACATCAGGCTGTATCCTCCGGCCTTCTGCTTCATCACTTCTTTTGCAAAAACAGGAATTATAACATCACTGTTCATGGCAATTGTTCCTACAATCAACATACTCAATACAGTTTCAAGCAAAATCTCTTTAGAATAAATGTATTTTAGACCATCTCCAATCTCATTAAGAATATTTTTACCTCCTGCTCTGATGTTAGTATTATATGATTTGATTTTCCAAAGGCTTGTAAGCACCGCTATAAAGCTAAGACCATTTACGAAGAAACATACCGCTGCTCCAAAGTACAATAAAAACAATCCTCCAATAGCAGGTCCTGCTATTCTTGCCATATTTACAATAGAAGAATTCATTCCAATTGCACAGCCTAAATCTTCTTTTCCCACAAGTTCGATAAAAAATGATTGTCTTGTGGGCATGTCAAATGTATGGACTAAACCCAGCACTCCTGCCAGTATGAGGATATGCCAGTACTTAATGTATCCTGTCCATACCAGTCCTGCTAAAATAAAGGCCTGCATCATTTGCACGGTTTGAGTAAACATTAGCAGCTTTTTTTTAGGAAACCTGTCTACGAAAACTCCTGCTAAAAGCGAAAGTAAAAGCATTGGTGTAAATTGAAAAACACCTACCAGTCCAACTATAAACGGGGACTTTGTAAGTTCATAAATCAACCACTGCTGAGCTGCCCTTTGCATCCATGTCCCAACCAAAGAAACCCCTTGTCCCGCTAAGAATATCCTAAAGCCTTTATGCTTAAGAGCAGGAAAACTCTTCTTCAGAACATTGCTGTACACATAAACCATAACCTTAATCACCCATCTCTCATTATTTGAAAAGCTGTAAATATGAAACAGCCGGCCTGTAACCTCTTAATCCCCTGAAGTTTTTAGGCCGGCTTTGTATTTAAATAGAAATAACTTATTTATTTATCTAGGAAACTTAGATTTGTCCACTTATCTTTATCAAATACTGCATTATTGTCTATCTCTTTAAGACCCTTCAAAATCTTAACTGCGTTCTCGGTGCCTTCTAAATCAACCTTGAAGCTTAGGTCCCATTCTGCAATATCATTTTTGTAATATTCCCTGATTACTTTTTCATCAAGCCCTGTAAGTGTTTTTCCCTTTGCCACAAGCTCATCAAAGTTGTTTTTTGAGTACTCATAGGATTCCCTGCTTGCCTTTAAAAAGTTGCTTACACTCTCCGGATGCTTTTTAATAAAATCATCTGTTGCAAAAATAAAACTGTGCTGGTATTTACCATATACATCTTCTGCTTTTGCTAATACATGTCCTGAATTATCAGCTTCAATCTGGGATACAGTAGGTTCGCCGGTCATTACAGCTGCAACCTTTCCTGATTTTAATATCATGAAAGCATCTGTTCCTCCTGTAGCAACAACCTTAACATCACCTTCCTTAAGACCGTTTGCCTCAAGGATTTTAAGGAAGGACTGATGATTCCCCCCTCCCAGGGCTCCTGTTGCAACAGTTTTACCTTTTAGATCTGCTACTGATTTAATGTCATTTGTCCCCACAAGAATAAAAGGATTGCCTTTTACAGCTGGTGATGCCACTATTTTAATAGGAAGTCCCTTTGATATGCCTGTAAGTATTGGTGTCCCATATGACCCCATATCAACTTGGCCGCTTGCAACTCCGGCAGTTGCCTCAGCTCCCCCCTTAGGGAAATTTACTACTTGAAGATCAATACCATATTTCTTAAAAATACCTTTTTCAACTCCAAGCTGATGATATGCAGAACTTAGACCTACTGCCAGGTTAGCTAGTCTTATTGTTACCAGTTCTTTTCCTGAAGCTGCTGCTTCCTGCTTCTTTTTAGCACCGCAGGCTGTAAAACTCGCAGCTAACAACACACTTGTCACCAGCAGGGTTATTACTTTTAAGCTCTTCTTTTTCATATAAACATCTCCCCCTTACTTCATTACATTATTATTTTTAACTTATCATCTCTACAAAAGCATTTATACGGTTTTGCAATTGTTCAGACTGTTTTGTTCCAAATTCATGTTCAATAATCAGAGTCGGAAGCCCTGTCCTGTTTTTTATTTCATCCACAAGGGCTCTTGCCACCGCAGACTGTGTATTGCATCCCCAGTTGTATAAAAATACTACACCTTCAGCTCTTGACTTTTTAATTTGTTCTATAGTCCAGTCTGCACGTTCTTTAATAGATTGTTCATAGGGATATGATAAAATAGCCTTTGATAAATTGTAGAAAGGATCTCCTTCCTCCTCCACTATTGTTGTGATATCACTCCAGTGATTATCATTCCCTACTATTATTCCACCCGCTGCTTCAGTTTTATATTCATTAGGGAATACGCATGAGCCGCAGATAAATATCCTGGCAGGATTATCCGCCAAACCGGCACCCTTTATTTTATTTTCTACACGATATTTTACATTTTCTTTTGCTTCTATTAAAAGGCTAAGGCTTGCTTCAGGGTCTCCATGAAGCTCCATTCCTCCTAACTGGAAGAGATCTCTTCTGTCTTTACCGTTTGTAGGAGGTGTCTCTGCACTCCACCAAAGTTCAGCGATCTCAATAGCCAGACGTCTTCCTTCATTATGCAGTTTTATTTCTTTTCTTAAGTCTTCTTCCGTGGTTTTTTTACCTGTAAGCTCATCGATATTTTCAATAAGCCTTCTTATATTTGCTGCAAAGTATTCTATAGCCCATTCCTTGTCTTTCTGATGATCCAAAGGATAGTCAGCCAGAAAAAGTTTTACATCCTTTCGATTGCCGTGTCTATGGGCTTCAAGACCATAAGAAACATCTGAGCATCGAAGGCAGGAGTATGGCGCAATCATATCAACAGGAAGATTTCCCTCCTGAATGTGCTCATATCCGGCAGTATTACATGCCTCAAAACTAATGGCTCTGTATGCCTTTTCTTTATCATCAGCACTTTTTACAGCCTCCTGATTCAGGTCAAGGCCCTCCTCTTTTCGTCTTGCCCATATTCCCGTGCTGGCAGGTCTTAATGCTATAGCCCCTGCTGCATAATATGGGTCAACACTTTGTCCCCCCTGAACGAAAACTACTGGTACATTATTTTCCTTTGCTTTCGTCATCCTGTCATTCATAGTCATAAGCAGATAGTTGTGTTTTAAAGAATATGGCAGATTGTCGCTTGAAAATCTTCTGCCATATTCCGGACTATTGTCATAAAGATTAGGATATTTAACAGGTCCTATTTTTGTAATGTAGTTCCATATTTCCTCCGGCGTTGTCCTGGATCCATCCCTGTGTACAATATCTTCAGTCTTTAAAAAGTCTTCCTTCAGTTCCTCAGGAAACCTGAATAATTTATTTGAATCACCCATAATATTCCTCCTATAAATTCCTATTTTTAATCATTTCCACAAAAGCTTCAACCCTTGTACGAATGGCTTCATAATCTGAGCCTGCATATTCTGTATGTATCTCCAGTAAAGGAATGCCGTCAGCAGCAAGGATATCTTTTGTCTCTTTTGCTTTAAAGGTATACGGATCGCAATAACGAAGAGTATGGTAAATTACACCTTGCGCTTTAAAATTATCAATAAGCTTTTTTAACCTGCTTATTCTTTTGTCAGTTTCAAGTTCCAGGTAAGGCAGTGCACCATGAGGCGTACGGTTGATATATGCAAGAGCTATGCCTTCAACTGAAATCTCTTCAATATTAACATCCAGATATGGAATCAATCCTGACCAAATATCATCCCCGACAATTCTGCCTCCTACATTGTTTATAATATCAATAAGCTTTTTATCCCCTGGAGGAATGACACTTCCAGATATAAATATTCTTGCTTCATCATCATTTGTATCAATAACAGTTTTTCCCTGTGACTCCTCAAGTTCATTCAAAACCTGTTGAAGCAGTGTCAGATATTCCTTTCGGTCAAGGAAATAGCCTGCCTGGATGATATCATATGTTTCTTCCCAGGTTATATGTCTTTCCTTCGCAGCCTGATAATCGTAAATTTTTATAATGGCATCTCTTGTGCTGTTATATAATTCAACAGTTTCTTTAAGTTTTGACTCCTGCAGCTTAACTCCAGCATACTCTTCCAGCCTCTTCACAAAATATTCTACCTCTTTTGTGAAATAAACCTTTGCTTCCGGCCAGTAAAAGTTTCTAGGAACACCCAGTATCAATACTTCTTTCTGAAAATAGTATTGCAGTATTTCAGCTGTTCTGTATGTCTGCAGGCATGTAGCATCAAAAGCAAGCAAATCCGTATTTCTTACATATGGATCCTTGTTTTCTGCAAAAAGACCTACTGTCTCACGTACAAAAACACAATTTTTTGTAGAAATATACCTGGCTCCTATTTCAACCAGTCTGTCATCTCCGCCTGCACCAATTCTAATAGGTATAAGACCCAGCGCATATATCAATTCCTCAGGCAGGTTATATCCCTGCCACCCTACTACCTTACGACCTTCAGCCCTTGCTTTTTCAAGTTCAGCCGGTCTTTCTTCAAGACGTCTCCTTATTATTTCAACAGATTTTAAAGCCATTCTATTTCCCCCTCTTCCATAGTTTCTCAGCTATTACAGCTGCTCCGATAGCACCCGCCAGCTGTGGATCTTTTCTAGGTTCTACTATGTTTATTTTCAAAACATCTTCTAATGCTTTTCTCACACCTACATTCTTTGCTACCCCTCCGGAGAAAAATACATCTCCCTGGATTCCAACCCTTGAAAACATTCCTGCCACTCTGTTTGCAATTGCATGATGAATTCCAACTATAATATTTTCAGGCTTTTCCCCTCTTGCTAACAGAGATACTGTCTCTGACTCTGCGAATACGGTGCATGTGCTGCTTACAGGGAGAACAGTAGTTGCCTTCAGTGATAATGGTCCAAGTTCTTGTAAAGGCACTTTAAAAACATTGGCCATAACTTCAAGAAATCTCCCTGTTCCTGCTGCGCATTTATCATTCATAGCAAAATCAACTACATTTCCCTCTTTATCAATTCTTATAGCCTTACAATCCTGTCCACCCATGTCAATAATGGTCTCAGTTTCAGGATGTATATAATGAGCCCCCTTTGCATGGCAAGTTATCTCTGTAACTGTTTTGTTTGCATATGGAGCAGAAATTCTTCCATAACCAGTTGCAACTACGTATGCAAGATCTTCTCTTTTCAAGCCGGCGCTCTCAAGAGCTCCCTCAAGTCCTCTGTTTCCGTTTTCCTCAGTATTTATACCAGTCCTTATTATTGTAGAACCTACAATTTCACCATCCACGATAATTACTGATTTAGTTCCCAGTGAACCTACATCCACACCTGCAAATGCTAATCCTTTTGTCATTTTTAAACATCTCCTTTTTTATTAAGTTTATTTTTATATATTTGAATATACTTTTTTACACTTTAACTCTCATTGCTTCTCCATGAGCTGAATCTTTTATTAAAAGCAAGCAGGGAACGATCCATAATAATTCCTGCAGCTGCTATAATAATTACACATACAAAAACCTTATCCACCTGGAAGGTAGCCCCTGCATATTGAATCAGATATCCAAGACCCTTTGATCCCCCGAATACTTCAGCTCCCACCACTCCTAACAGTGCACGACCGGTAGCAAGCCTTAAACCTGTCATGAGAAAGGGAACTGATTCCGGCAATGCGATAGTAAAGAAAATCTGATGCTGATTAGCTCCATACGCCTTTGCAACTGTTGTGAAGTCCTTATCCAGATTAGATACTGCTGTCTGCATATTTACTATTAAAGGAAATACTGCACTCAAAAAAACAAGTGCCAGTTTTGATCCGATACCTAACCCGAACCATATGATGAAAAGAGGCATCAGTGCAATACGGGGAGTTGTATAAAAGGCTGCGATAATAGGTCCAAAGGCAAGTCCTGCCTTTTTAAACCATCCCAATATGATACCTACCGGAACCCCGACTGCTGCTGCCATTACATATCCGATTGCAAAAATCTTACTGCTTTCAACTATATGGGGAATGATTTCCCCGCTTTTGAAGAGAGTGATCAAAGCCTTAAATATTCTGCTTGGGGAGCTGGAAAACATGGGATCTATAATCCCCGAATCACTGGAAATCTCCCAGATTACTAAAAGTGCAATAATCACCCCTCCACCAAGCCCAATACTTTGGAGCAGCCTCTTAATCTGCCTTTCTATAACAGCTCTTTTTTTATATCTCATATTCTATGCTCACCTTCTTTCCTGCTGAAGTATGAATAAGACTCCATATCTTTTTTGATAGATAATCAAAGTCTCCGCTTTCCCTGATTGCCGGAGTTCTGGGCCTTGGAAGGTTTATCTTTATCTCCTCCAGTATTTTAGCCGGCCTTGCAGAAAATACTATTACCCTGTCGGAAAGCAGAACAGCTTCATCAATCTGATGAGTAACCATCAGTACTGTCTTCTTTGTCTTTTGCCATAGTGCCAGCAATTCATTCTGCATTGATGCTCTTGTTATTGCATCAAGAGCTGCAAAAGGCTCATCCAGCAGAAGCACTTCCGGTTCACACGCAAGGGCTCTTGCAAGATTAACCCGTTGCTGCATACCACCTGAAAGCTGATTAGGAAAATAATTTTCATAACCTTTCAGATTAACAAGCTCCAAATATTTTTCAGCTGCATTTTTTGCCTCCTTACGCTTTGTCCCCCTAATTTCCAGTCCATAAGTTACATTTCTTATAACAGTCCTCCAGGGCAAAAGAGAGGCCTTTTGAAATACCACTGTTCTATCCTGCCCTGGACCAGTAACGATTTTTTCTCCTAACTTAATAACTCCTCCGCTTGGCTTTACCAGTCCTGCAATAGCATTTAAAAATGAGGATTTTCCACAGCCGCTTAAGCCCACTATTGTAACAAATTCACCTGGATTAATATCAATACTTACCTTGTCTACTGCATATGTAACTTCTCCCGTATTAGTGTTCTCGAAAGTAACTTCTAAATCGTCCACCGATAACTTATTACCTTTTTTTGAATTGTAATTAACTTTCAATATTTCTTCCCCCTTCCCTAAAATATAAAGAGGCTAATAACATCAATCCTAATTATCAGGAAGATGATTATTAGCCTCTCATTTGTTGAGTCAACTTAACAATTCTACATATACAACTTAATATTTTTAATTTTATTAAGTTATATACCTATTATCATATTATTCCTATATGCTTTGTTCGCTTTTCTAAATTATATGAGCATTACAGGTGTATGTCAACACATTTTTATAAATAATTTATTTCATTTTATTCATGTCATATTTATATTCAATTAATACAATAAATATACCTCCAGTATTTCTCACTTAATTTTTAGTTATTTTATTAAGTTAAATTTTCGTTGCTTTTTACGTAATTGTTGCATATAATATTAACAATAAATAACAACTTATGGAGGTATTGCTTTGAAAAATAATAAAGTAACAATTAATGACATATCAACCGCTTTAGGTGTATCCTCAGTTTCTGTAAGCCGAGCTCTTTCTGGTCAATCAGGTGTTGGTGAGGAATTAAAAAACAGAATTATAGAGAAAGCCAGGGAAATGGGCTATACAAAGAATAAGAAAACTGATCAGGTCAATATTCTGGTTCTTCATCAAAAACCTTACAAGGAGGATACCAGTAACTTCAGCTATATGGTTCAGGGGGTTGAAAAGGCTCTGCAGAGAAATGATGCAGATTACAGCGTGGAGTTTATTGATAACGAAACACAAAATGATCTGGTTTTACCATACAAGTTATCCAAAGGTATTAATTTTGACGGGGTTATCTTATTAGGCAGGTTCAAGCTTGAATATGCAAATTTAATAAAGCAAAAAATTGATAACCTTATTTTCTTCACAGGATATTCTCCCTCTTATGATTTTGATTGTGTAAGGTTTAATTTTAATAATGCAGGCTATAAACAATGTGAATACTTAATAAAAAATGGTCATGAGTCCATCGGCTTTCTGGGCAGCAACACACAGTTCAAGAATAAAGAAAAACTTTTAGGAATAACCGAAGCCATGGAGGATTACAGAGTTCCTTATAAAAAAGAATTCTTTATAGAAGCTGAAACCGGATATCCATCAAAATTTTTAAAGCTGATTGAGAGCGGAAATCTACCTTCAGCTTTCATATGCGAAGATGATTTTAAGGCAGTTGAACTGATAAAACTTCTTAATTCCAATAAAATCAGGGTACCTGAAGACGTATCTGTATTAGGCAGCGGAAATACCGATATATCCATTCTTTGTACACCATCCCTGACGACTCTGGATTTAAACATAGAGTACGCTTGTGAATCTGTGGTGGATACCCTTCTAAAAAGGATACAGACACCAGATAAGCCATGTGAAACCATAGCTGTTTTGAGCAAATTAATAGAAAGGGAGTCTGTAAGATTTTTAAAAGAATGACTCTGAGGTGTAGAATTTTGAAATATAAGATTTTAATGAATTTTATCTCTGAAAATAAGGTTACATATTTAACCGGACTACTTTTTATGTTCCTTGCTTCATATATACAAAGCCTTTTCCCAAAGGTTCTGGGGAACACAATTGATTTATTGAAGGAAAAAACTTTCAATAAAAACAGTATCTATCTGAACATAGAGTTGATATTGCTGATTTCCATTTCTGTTTTTATATTCACGTATATATGGAGAAACCTGGTGATAGGAAACGCCCGTAAGATCGAATGCAGATTAAGGGAAGATCTGTACAGACATTTTCAGTCACTTTCTCAGGAATTCTATTCAAAACGAAAGACAGGTGATCTGATTGCCTATGGAATAAATGATGTTTTAGCGGTGAGAATGGCTTTGGGACCTGCAACAGCAATGTCTATAAACGGATTTATCCTATGCTTCTCATCCATATACTTCATGTTTACTTCCATAGACTTCAGGCTTACGCTTTTTACTATTGTTCCAATACCTGCTGTTATTTTCTTTATGTTTCTTATAGGAAATAAGATTCAATATAAGTTCCGGAGAGTACAGGAACTTTTTGGTGAAATATCAGACAGGGTTCAGGAAAATATATATGGTATAAGAGTTATAAAGGCATATGTTCAGGAGGATAATGAAATCCAGAGATTTGATACCCTAAGTGAAAAAATGATAAATGCAAATATTGAAATGGTAAGAACCTCTTCCTTGCTCACACCGATTATTGAGGCATGCTTCAGCATAAGTTTTGTTTTAAACCTCATCCTGGGAGGTAACATGGTTTTAGAAGGGAGTATTTCTATAGGAGACTTCGTTGCTTTCAATACTTACCTTGGAATGATCATGGCACCAATAGTTTCCATAGGCCGTGTTGTTAATATCTTTCAAAGGGGCCTTGCATCTTTACAAAGACTTCAGGAAATTTTCAATATATCACCTGATATAGCAGATGGTAAAAAAGCAGTGGATGCAAGCATTGAAGGTTCAATAGAATTTAAAAATCTTACTTTTTATTATCCGGGTATGAAAAAACCTGCCCTTGAAAACTTTTCCCTGAAAATAGAGAAAGGCAAAACTATTGGTATAATAGGCAAAACCGGTTCAGGCAAAACAACTATGGCAAATCTTCTGCTGAAACTTTATAACACCGATCCCGGCCAGCTATATTTAGACGGCAGAGATATCAATGATTATTCCCTCAAATCCATAAGGGACAGTTTCAGCTTTGTCCCCCAGGATACCTTCCTATTTTCAGCAAGCATAAAGGATAATATTGCTTCCTTCAAAAATATCTATACAGATGATGAGATTGAAGCAGCTTCGAAGTACAGCAGTGTTTATGAAAGCATCTGCGGCTTCCCCTGCAATTTTGACACCCTTCTTGGAGAACGTGGAGTAAATCTTTCAGGAGGTCAGAAACAGCGTATCTCAATAGCACGAGCCCTCATCAGGAGCTCTTCAGCCTTAATACTTGATGATGCTCTTTCTGCTGTTGATACTGTCACAGAAGATCGTATACTGAAAAACTTCAAAAAACACAGAAACGGAAAAACAACCCTTATAATATCTCACAGGGTTTCAGCAGTTTCAGCCAGCGATAAAATAGTTGTACTCAGCGATGGCAAAATGCATGAACAAGGAACTCATCAGGAACTTATCAATAAGAAAGGATTGTACTATGAAATTTATACTGAACAAATTAAAGAAAAAGCAATATACAACTAAAAATGCTACTACAAGCAGTGTGAGAGAACTTATAAAGATTTCACTGCCATACAAAAGCAGGATTTTCTACGCATGTGCATGTGTCTTTCTGATAAACACCGCAGTGCTTCTTAAGCCTGTCATTCTAAAACTTGTTATTGATGACTTCCTGGTTGGAAAAAAACCACAGACTGGTTTTTATTCAATTACCGCCATGAGTATATTGTATTTTTTCATTTCAATGACAGGGAGCCTTCTTTCATATGTTCAGGCCAATCTTGTAAACTCAGCCGGACAGAACATAATTAACAATTTACGAAGGCGTGTATTTAAAACTATTCAATTTCTTCCTTTAAAATCTCTTGATAAAACTTCTTCCGGGAAACTTATCACCCGGGCTACTAATGACATTTCGGAAATCAGTGACATGTACACTGATATTCTGATAAATCTTTTGAAGGACGTATTTTTGCTTATAGGAATCGTATATGCAATGCTGAAACTGGATACAGAACTGGCCTTAATATCTCTTACAGTCATTCCTGTCATGGTTCTTCTGGTTTTGGTAATAAAGAAAAAAGTAAGAGAAAACTTCTTTACATTAAAGCATATCATAGGTAAAATAAATGGCTTTATGGCCGAGAATATCTCAGGCATGAAGGTTATTCAGATATTCCGTTCGGAAAAAGAAAAAGAGGTACAATTTAAAAAACTTAATGAAGATTATTTTGACTCCACAATGATTCAGGTAAGACTTAACAGTTTCTTGAGACCTGCTTCAGATGTCTTTCAAAGTCTTTCAATAGCCATCCTTATATGGTACGGCATGTTTAAAATATCCAATCAGCAAATACAAATCGGCATTCTTTATGCTTTTACCACTTATGTGAAACAGTTTTTCAATCCCATATCCGATCTTTCCGAAAAATACAACAGTATTCAGTCAGCACTGGTTTCAACAGAACGAATATTTAATCTGCTAAAACAAAAAGACAGTTTGGAAGACCTGGATTCTGGTATCCCCATGGATAAAATAGAAGGGGATATTGAGTTTAAAAATGTATGGTTCTCCTATAACAACAAAGACTGGATATTAAAAGATATAAGTTTTAAAATATGCAAAGGACAAAGCGCCGCCTTTGTAGGAGAAACCGGAGCCGGGAAAACAACCATCATAAGCCTTATTACAGGTTTCTATAAAATTCAGAAGGGTGAAATATTAATTGATGGTGTAAATATTAACGATATTAAGCTAAGAGATCTTCGAAAAAATATATCCGTGGTTCTTCAGGATGTATTTCTATTCTCAGGAAATATAAAAAGCAACATAACCCTGGGTGATGCAATTGATGAAAATACTCTATCCGATGCAATAAAAACTTCCTGCTGTGACACTGTAATCAACTCATTTGAAAAAGGTATCCATGAGCCTGTAATGGAAAGAGGTTCCACACTTTCCTCGGGACAGAGGCAGTTAATTTCCTTTGCCAGAGCAATTTCTCACAACCCGAAAATATTTATTCTTGACGAAGCGACTTCTAATATTGATACACATACAGAAAAGCTGATCCAGAAGGCAATACAAAATACCATGAAAAACAGAACTACCCTGATTATAGCCCACAGGCTTTCAACCATTAAAAACTCTGATAAAATTATAGTTATGAAACATGGAAAAATAACTGAAATTGGAAATCACGATGAATTAATGCAAAATGAGGGGTACTATGCAAAACTGGTAAACAAAAACTTAGAAAGCAATGAAGCATCTTAAAAACTCTTGATGAAATGCTGAAAATAAAAGCATACAAAGATTAAAACCCCTGGATAGTTTACTTTCCAGGGGTCTTAATTTTTCTAAACATTATTTTATTCTGCGCTCTTAAGGGATTCTATCATATCAATTTTATCAAATCTCTTGTACATCGCCAGGTTTACCACTACTGAAAATGCTATTGTAAGTAAAATTGAGTATAGGAAATAAATCGGGCTTATTTTCTGCATGAACATTAAAATATTGGTTTCTGCAGTTGTTGTAACAAACTTGTCAATGAATATTCCCATAAAGATTCCTACAAAACTTCCTATAAGCGTCAATATAATATTTTCCCTGTAAACATAGGCAGCCAGCTCATGATCATAAAAACCTAAAAGTTTAATGGTGGCAAGCTCTCTTCTTCTTTCTGTAATATTTATATTGGTAAGATTGAATATTACAACGAAGGCAAGAACCCCTGCGGATACTATAAGCACCAGCACTACTGAATTTATACTGTTAATGCTGTTATCAAAGTCTAACTGTATCTTATTTTTAAAGGCTACTGAATTGACATTGATTATAGTCTTTAATGCACTTGATGTGCTGTTTTCAGCTTCATCCGACTTACTGTTAAGCAGTCCGTAGAAGCTGTTAAATGCTGCTTTGCTTCCTGTCACCTTTTCATAATAGGCAGGACTCATGTAGATGTAATGCTGAATATAATGTTCTGTTACCCCAGCTACATAAACTTCTATGACCTTATCATTAAAAGTGATTTCAATCTTGTCTCCGGCCTTTTTATTCAGGATTTTCGCCAGCTTCTGGGTCAATATCACCCCGTCATCTGAAAGCTTAATGTCTTTATCCTTCATAGTTAAATTTATATAGCTGTTGAACTGATCTTTATCTTCAGGAACAACCACATATGCATCCTGTGTTTTTGAACTGCTTATCTTGACCGAAGAATTCTTTGAATATGAAAACAGTATTGATTTTATGTTTGAATCCTTGAGAGCCTCTTCCTTTATAATGTTCTTTTCCTCTTCGCTTGCATTTCTGCTTAATGTTCCCTGCATATCATACCTGTAGATGCTGCTGAATTGAGTTTCTGTAGCTCCGGTTATTCCTTCCTTCAGTCCAAAGCCTGTTATCATAAGTCCCGTACATGCAGCTATACCTATGACTGTCATGAAAAGTCTCTGCTTATATCTGAATATGTTTCTTGCAGTAACTTTCTTTGTAAAGCTTAATCTCTTCCATAGGAAAGTAACCTTCTCCAGCAATATTTTTTTACCTGATTTAGGTGGTTTTGGCCTCATTAAAGAGGCCGGGACTTCTCTTAATTCCTCCAGGGTTGCTGCAGCAGCTGCCGCTGCTGTAAATAATACTGCAATCAAAGATGCCTGCAGAGCAATACTCGTATTGAACGGTGTCATTTTTTCACCGATAGTATACAGCGAACCATATGCCCCCATAATAAGAGGCGGAAATAACCTGAAGCCAATAGAAATACCGATAATACTTCCAATAATGCTTGCTGAGAGTGCATATATAAGATAGTGTGATACTATTGCAGCTCTTGAATACCCCAAAGCTTTAAAGGTTCCTATCTCTATTCTCTTTTCCTGAACCATTCTGGTCATGGTAGTAAGACTTACCAGTGATGCCACCAGGAAAAATATCAGCGGAAAGGCTTTTCCTATATTGTCAATTCTGTCGCTGTCCTGTCTGTAGCTTTCATAGCCTACATTTTCAGATCGTCCAAGTACATACCATTCAGGTTTTTTAATTTCCTCAAGCTTTTTCCTATTAGCCGGGATTTCCTTTTCTGCATCATTGAACTTTGCATTTGCAGTTTCTTCTTCTGCCTTTATTTTTGCTGTGTTTGCATCAATTTCCTTCTGTGCATTTTCAAGCTCTGTTTTTCCGCTGCTTAGTTTTGCCAATCCTTCCTGCCTTGACTTGGCAAGCTCAGCTTCAGCTGTTGCAATGTTTTTCTTGTTTGCATCAAGTTCAGCAGAAGCTTTATCAAGCTCAGCCTGGCCCTGCTGAAGTTCTTCCTCATTGGCTGCAATCTGTTCTCTTCCATAATTCATATCAGCCAGTGATTTATCAAAGCTGCTTTTTATGGCTTCAATATCTATGTAGTCCGACAAAGCCTCCAGCATATTATTATTTTTCAAGGCAGTGTATATGCTGTCAAAATCTTTTCCTTTTACATAATTTTCGTAAATCAGACTCATGGTGGGGTCAGAGGCCATAACTGAAGAAATCTGATCTGCAGTCTGCTGCTTAGCTGCACTTAATTGAACTTCACTGTCATCCAGCTGTTTTTCGGCTTCAGCCAGCTGGGCTTTCCCCTGGTCAAGTTCCTGTTGTTTAGTATTTATCTGCTCTTCTGCAGATTGAATCTGACTTTTCCCCTCCGCTATCTGTTTTTCCCCTTCTGCCATTTTTTGATTATAGATAGCCTCATTATTGTTAAGCTCTTCCTTACCTTTTGCCAGTTTTGCCTTTGCTTCATCTATCTGCTTATAAGCAGCCGCAAACTTTTCTTCAGTCTCTTTTTTTGAACTATCCAGTTTAGCCTGTACCTCATCAATCTTATCAGCAGCACTTTTTAAAACCTCTGCATATCTGATGTCTTTTCTTACATCTCCAAGACTAACCAATGCATCCTTTGTACCTGCAATGCAGCTAGTGTATGCCTCATTGTTTATAAGGCTGTTTTTTGATTCAGTACCCTCTGTTCTAACATAAATCTCAGTATATACTTCGTTTTTGAAAACTTCTGGAAGTATGTATACAAAGCCTTTTACAGAGCCATTACCAACAGAACTCAGCTGTCTTTGTGCCGATACATATAATGGGGACTGTGCAGTTCCTACAATTTTAAATTCAGTATTTTTTAAACTGTCACCCAGATTGCTGTCGTCACCAGACTTAAGAATTATTGTATCTCCAAGATTTAATTTATTCTCAGCTAAAAATTTTTCTTCAACTACAGCTTCATCAGCACTTTCAGCTTTTCTGCCCCTTACTATTGTTACGCTGTTAATCCCATTATCCTCAGGCTGGGAGTTAATGTTAAGCACTAATTCACGTTTATCCTTTTCTATTACCGAATCAGTTGAGTAAGCACCCTGAACCTGTGTTACTCCGCTTATTTTCTGAACTTCAGCAATATCATCCTTAGTCAGTCCAAGAGTAGAAACCAGTTTAAAATCCATAAGATTATTTTTATCGAAGTATTCGTCTCCTGATATTTTCATATCCGGGCTTGTAGCTCTTACCCCTGCATAAAAAGCTACCCCCACTGCAATAATTATAATTATGGATAAAAATCTTGAAATTGACTTTTTTACATCTCTGAATAAATTCTTAAAAAATGTCTTTTTCATAATCTACCACTCTATGCTTTCTATTGAAACTGGATTTTCATTCTTCTTTACACTTGCTATTTTCCCGCTCTTCACTGTAATTATTCTATCAGCTATAGGTGCAATAGCTGAATTATGGGTAATAACCACAACTGTCATATTGTACATTTTTACTGTATCAGACAGAAGCTTCAATATTGATTTACCAGTATTATAATCCAGTGCACCTGTAGGCTCATCACAAAGAAGCAGTTTAGGATTTTTTGCAATGGCTCTTGCAATAGATACTCTCTGCTGCTCCCCTCCGGAAAGCTGAGAAGGGAAGTTGTGAAGTCTGTCTCCAAGGCCTACATTTTTAAGTACCTCTGCCGGGTTCATTGAATCCTTGCATATTTCCACTGCCAGTTCTACATTTTCCAGTGCATTAAGATTCTGAACCAGATTATAAAATTGAAATACAAACCCTATATCTTCACGTCTGTATTTAGTAAGCATCTTTTTATTATATTTGCTTATTTCACTGCCATCTACAAATATATGGCCTTCAGTTAAATGGTCCATTCCCCCTAAAAGATTAAGTATTGTCGTTTTTCCTGCACCACTTGCCCCAAGCACAATAACAAACTCACCTTTGTCAATAGAAAAAGAAACATCGTCTACAGCCTTAATTACTACTTCACCCATATCATAGCTCTTTTTTACGTTTTTAAATTCCACAAAGCTTCCCATTAAATACAACTCCTTATTTAATATAATGAACCATAGTTCTCTTTTATTTTAAAAAAGACACTTCCTTCTCGGAAGCTGTTAATGTTCATAAATTTTTGCTGAGATTGCTTAACTCTACATCTCTTCATACTCTAATTTATTTATAATGTCACCATAGAAAATATCTATCATATTAAGTACAAGTTTCCTGGCTTCAGGACCTTCTGTTCTTTCCTTAACTATAATTGAAATAGATTCCACAAGGCTGCAGGAAATAACATATATTATGAAATTATCCTTTAGTCTCTTCCCCTTCATGGACAGCTGATATTTCATTTCCTCTGTAACAATTCTTGTAATAAAATCAATAAAAATAGTTTTACAGTTTTCATATTTTGAGCCTTTGCTCTGGTTAAGAAGTATGTCTATCTCCGCACTGCTGTCATTGAATATGTCCATTATCTTTTCGATAAGTCCATTAAAAACATCCTGAGCATTCTCCTTAATTTGCCCCCGGTCAAAGTATCCGATATAATCTATAATTCTGTTATATACAGAGCCTATAAGATTTTCATATATATCTTCCTTAGAACTGAAATACTTATAGATATTCCCTACCGAGGTATTGGAGTTTTTAGCTATGCTCCTTATGGAAGCGCCTTGATAACCCTTCTTCAAAAACTCCTTCAGGGCCTCTTCAGCTATACTGTTTCTTACTTCGTCTTTTAAATATTGCATTAGAAAACCTCCGTTCACTTTTGATTCTAATGGAATTTAATTCTTATGTCAATGACAAAAACAGGAGAAAAATATTAAAGGATTGCTGCCCTTTTCCACCAATAACAACAATCCATTATCTACATATTTCGAACAGGACAAATTGTCCTGTTCAAAATTTCAACAAAATTCTTTAGTTTTCCAGAATTCTTTTCATCTCATTGATATTTTCCCTGTCTTCATCATCTTCGCAATACCCCGAGAATATATTCATGGCATCTTTTGCATTTTCCTTATCTTCTAAAGATATATAAATATTGAACATAACTATGCTCATTAACTTCTTCTCATACAGATCCTCTTCTGAATCTCCCAGTTCATTTAATAAGACTTTGCAGTATTCTATTGTTTTTTCTCTGTTGCCGCTTACGTCATAGCAGTGCAGCAATTCCTTAAGTACCTCAGATGTATTGCCCTGAAGCTCAATAACTTTTTCATAAAAAGGTATCGCCTTGTTAAAGCAGCATAATGTAGATAAGCATTCCCCAATCTGGAACAGAACCTCCGGGGTTTCCTTAATTCCTCTTGCTGTATTGAAATATTTCAATGCTGCGAGATATTCTCCTTCTTCAAAAAATTTCATTCCTTCATCATATAGCTTTTCAAAATCATCTGTTTCAACCGCTGCTTCCAGTATCTCGTCAGTAAATACCTCGTTATCAAATTTTCCCTTGCAGCTGTCTATGTACTGAAGAACCTTTGAATTTAAATCAGTCTGGGCGAAAACTTCTCCTGCTTCGGCTGCTCTTTGGATAGAGAATGTTCTTTGATCCTCCGGCAGAAGATAACAATCCTTTGAATCAGCTGTTATATTGTAGGTCAGATTAAAGCTTTCATTGGTAAAGGCTTCCTGAGTCTGAACAGTTCTGAATACTGCTGAATTTTTATACCATCCCACTATTCTTGTTTCATTGCTGTCATCTGCAGCTGTCCAGACAACAAGAACGTCTTTATTAAACTGAGTATCCTTATCAGCATCTTTAAAATATTCTTCTAAATTTATCTCTCCCTGCAGTGCCACATAACCATAGCACTTTCCGTTATAGTCCTGAAAATTAAAACACTCACTGCCATAGTCCTCTTCATCTATGTATTTTCCAGAATTTTTAGGTTTGTCATTATCATTAACACCGTTATAATATTTCATCCAGGGTGTGTTGCAAAATATAATATTCATTTTTTCTTCCTCCAATATAACTCATCTATATTCCTATATTATCAATTTATATGAGTAAAGGAAAGTTAAGCTGCCCTGTTTCAAAATAATTTTAATGATCAAATGGTACCTGACACACTGAAAAAGTGCAGTCATATTATTAATGACTGCATCAAATACTAATATGCATATATATTGTCTGTTTTCATAGCTCTCATGGAATTCAATACTGCAAGTACAGTTACTCCCACATCACCGAATACAGCTTCCCACATAGAACCTAAACCTAATGTAATTAAAACTAATAGAACAAGTTTAATGCCTAACGCAAAGATTATATTTTGCATTACAATAGCTCTTGTATTCTTAGCTATCTTTATAGCTGAAGCGATTTTTGAAGGTTCATCAGTCATGATAATTACATCGGCAGCTTCTATTGCAGCATCCGAACCAAGTCCCCCCATTGCTATACCTATGTCTGCTCTGGCAAGAACAGGCGCATCATTTATTCCATCCCCTACAAATATCATTTTTCCTTTTGCTGATTTTTCTCTATCCAGATTTTCTAATTTTTCAACCTTCTGGTCTGGTAATAATTCAGAATAGACTTTATCCAAACCTAATTCCTTGGCAACTTTACTTCCAACGGTTTTATTATCACCTGTAAGCATTACAGTTTTCTTAACACCAACAGTTTTCAACGCTTCGATTGCTTTTTTGGAATCCTCCTTTACTTCATCGGATATAATTATATATCCGGCATATTTTTTATCTACAGCTATGTGAACTGCCGTACCGATTGTTTCAACTTGTTCGAAAATTATATCTTCTTTATTCATCAGCTTGTAGTTGCCTGCCAAGACTTCTTTGCCTTTAACAACAACTTTAACACCATAACCTGATATTTCCTCATAATTTCCTACTGCATCCTTAACCACTTCCTTGCCATAAGCCTTTAATATAGAAGTAGCTATCGGGTGATTGGAGAAGCTTTCTGCATAGGCTGCGTAAGCCAGCAGTTCATCCCTTGATACTATCTTTTGCGGTCTTATTTCTGTTACTTTAAATACACCTTTTGTAAGGGTTCCGGTTTTATCAAAAACAACAACTTCAACATTGTTTAAAGCCTCAAGATAATTGCCGCCTTTGACAAGTATCCCATTTTTTGAAGCTCCACCTATACCTCCAAAGAAACCAAGAGGTATTGATACAACTAATGCGCATGGACAAGATACAACCAGGAAGGATAATGCCCTATACAGCCAATCTGAAAAACTTGCTCCTTCTATAACAAGCGGAGGTATTACAGCTAACGCTAATGCTGAAAAAACAACGACAGGTGTATAATATCTTGCAAACTTTGTTATAAAACTCTCTGTTGAAGCCTTCTTGCTGCTTGCATTTTGAACTAAATCAAGTATCTTTGCAACAGTTGAATCTCCAAATTCCTTTTCTACTTCTATTGTTAAAAGACCATTTGTGTTAATTACTCCACCTAAGATACTATCCCCTTCCCCTACTTTTCTTGGGACTGATTCTCCAGTTAAAGCAGAAGTATCCACCATGGAATAACCTTCAACCACTTTACCATCCAGAGGAACTTTTTCTCCTGGTTTTACAATTATGATATCTCCTATGCTGACTTCTTCCGGAGATACCTTTTTAATATCGTCACCTGTTTTAAGATTTGCAAAATCAGGTCTTATATCCATAAGTGCTTTAATTGATTTCCTTGAACTATCAACAGCTTTATCCTGTAATATTTCTCCTACCAGATAGAAAAGCATAACTGCAACACCTTCCGGGTACTCACCAATACAAAATGCCCCTATAGTTGCTATACTCATAAGGAAGTTTTCATCGAAGACTTGGCCTTTGCTTATATTTTTTAAGGCCCTTAAAACTACTTCTCCTCCCGCAATAGCATAACTTACAAGGTACAATACCAATTCTATGGTATCTGAGAAATTTAAAGCAGTTGCCAGCCCAAAAATTGCCGCTCCAGTAATAAGTCTCATTATTTCTGATTTAGTGCTTTCTCCATGCTCATGGGTATGTCCGTGTGCATGATCATGTTCATGTTCATGTTCGTGAGTTTTAAGGTTTAATGCTTCGTTTGCATTCTTAAGCTCAATTATATTAACATCGGGCTCAATTCTGTCAACTATTTCTCTGACATTTTTAATGATGTTACTCAATTTAGTAGGATGTTCTATTTCCATAATAAGTTTTGCAGATACAAAATCCACTACAGCATTTGCAACACCATCAATATTATTTGATTCTCTTTCTATCCTCGCAGCGCAATGACCACAACATAACCCTTCCAGCAGCAATTCCTTTTTAAATATCTTATTAATTTCCTTGCTCATTTTTTATTCCCCCTTTACATAATTATTTAATCCTCAGTCATAAGTTCTCTTGCGGCTCCCAGTTGAAATTGTTCTTTATTAATCTTCTGTTTTTTCTTCATAAGTCCCCTCAATGGCATGAATCAAGTCTACTATTAAAGAATTATATGGTGTAGGAACCCCATACAATTTCGCCTGCTCCACAACTGCGCCATTTATTTTATCAATCTCTGTAAGTCTTTTATTTTTTCTGTCCTGATACATGGACGTATATCCGTCACCTGCTTCTATACACACCTGTCTCACCATTTCCAGGGTTTCTCTTCTGTCAAAATACGTTCCGTCGGCTTCTGCCACTTCCACTCCTTCATATACCACTCTTCTGGCAAAATCCCAGGCATTTTTATTTTTAATCATATAGCCTATCCTGGTCTGTAAAAGTGCAGTTAATGTATTAATAGACATGTTTACAAATAATTTACTCCATATAATTCTTTGAATATCATCTGAAATCACAGCCTGGAGTCCTGATTTATTCAATATGTCAGCTACAATCCTATCATTTGAAGAATCTGGATCCATGGTTCCAATAGTAGTGACTCCGGAAGCTGTATGATGAATTTTCCCTAATCCAATACCAACGCTATTATGTTTTGATGTACCGATAATAATGTTTTCTTTAGGGGCAAAATTTAAAATATCCCTGTCATTCCCTGCACCGTTCTGAAGAGTCAAAATCAGAGTCTTATCATTGATCAGTTTCTGATTCTCTTTTATAGCCTCATAGGTTTGTGTTGACTTTACAAAAACCACCACAATATCTGCACATCCTATATCTGTTCCGCTTAAAACAGCTTGTACATCATATTTTTTCTCCTGACCATTCTCCAGCATAACCAGGCCTTTTTCATTGATGGAATCGACTTGGGGCTTATATATGTCAATCATTGTTATCTCATTGTTCTTTGACAGGTAAGCCCCATAGAGACATCCCATTGCTCCTGCCCCTAGTACTGCAATTTTCATTTTCATCGACTCCTTCCATTTAATTCAGATGGTTTTCCACTAGATTTCCAATGCCTTCAGCATTTTATAATCACGTATAAGCTCTTCTTCCAAAGCACTGTTCCTGTCATAAGTGTAAAAGCCTTTTCCGGTTGATATCCCATTGTTCCCCTTTTCAACCATTTCCTCCAGAAGGCTGTTCTTCTCTCTGTTGTTGCAAAGGTCCGGATAAAGATATTTAGCCACGTTGTTAAAAACTTCAATACCACCCATGTCAACAATCTTGAATGGTCCGGAACACATATAACGAAGTCCGTTTCCATATTTTAAAGTCCTGTCAATATCATCAGGAGTCGCAACACCGCTCTCCACCAGATATGATGCCTCCCTTAACAATGCAAACTGCAATCTGTTTGATAAAAAGCCTTTTACGTCTTTCTTTAATACAACAGGCTGTTTTCCCATTCCAATAAACAGATTATTTAAAGCCTCCACTACCCATTCCGCTGTAACGTCACTTTTCACGATTTCCACAAGAGGAATGATGTGAGCAGGATTAAGCCAGTGTGTACCACAAAATCTTTCAGGATTTTTTACATATTTGCTTAAATCATTTACCGATATTGCTGATGTATTTGTTGCAATAACAGAACTTTCAGGAAGTATCTCAGAAATGATTTCAAATAACTGACGCTTTATCTCAAATACCTCAGGAATGGCTTCTATAACAAGATCAGCATTCTTAAAACAGGCAGTGTCTGTAGTGTATATAATTCCTGACTGGATCAGCTCTGATTCTTCCTTTGTTAAAACTTTATTTTCCACCAATGTTTTCTGGCAGTTGCTGATTATAGTTCTTGCTCTTTCAAAAGGCTCCTCAATATTACAATAAATAGATGTCTGAAATCCTTCCTTCTGAAATGCCTGAGCAATTGAGGCCCCCATTAAACCTGCACCTGCAATAACAACATTTTCAAACTCTGTTTTCTTCATTTCTCATTCCTCCAAGACTTATTGTTAATTAAAAACCTTTAATGCCTGCATAAAATCAGCAATTAAATCTTCCGTATCCTCAATACCGACAGATACTCTCATAAGTCCCCCAGTGATGCCCATAGCAAGTCTCTCTTCCTCAGGAACATGATGATGAGATGAAAGCAGCGGATATGACAAAGTACTTCTGATACCTCCTAAAGTTGGGGCATAATGTGCCAGCTGAAGTCGGTTCATAAAGGCATTTATCTTTTCCATATCATATGGCATTTCAAAACTCAGCATTGCAGTGGATAATGTCTTGTCAGCAAATAATTTTTCCGCTAAATCTTTCTGCGGATTGCTGTCCAATGATGGATGATTAACATGAAGAACTATAGGGTTTTCTTCTAATGCCTTTGCCAATGCAGCTGCATTACGCATCTGTTTCTTCAAACGCAAATCAATTGTTCGAATACCTCTAGTCACCTGCCATGCTTCAAAGGGACCACCGCTTGTCCCAGTCAGCATACGTACAGTATGAATCTTTTCAAAGATCTCATGATCATTAACAGTAATTGAACCTGCCAGTGCGTCGCTGTGTCCGTTCATAAACTTTGTCAGACTGTTGATCACTATATCTGCACCTAATGTCATAGGCTTAACTGCAATTGGAGAAGTGAATGTATTGTCTACCATCAATAATGCATTTCCTGAATGTGCGATTTCTGCCAAAGATGGTATATCTGCCATTATATCAGTTGGATTGCTTACAACCTCTGTATAAAGCATTTTTGTATTTTCTCTCATAGCTTTCTTCACTGCATCTAAATCCCTAAAATCCACAAACTCAATTTCCACACCAAACTTGGTTAGCAGACTTGTTATGGAGTCAAATGTCTCACCATAGATGTTGGTATTAGCTATAAAATGATCTCCAGGGTTTAACAGTGAAAAGTATGTTGTTGTGATAGCGCCCATGCCTGAAGAAAAAATAAGTGTTTCTTTTCCCTGCTCAAGGTAAGAAATAATTTCCCCTAAAGAAGTTCTGTTAGGATTTCTTGTTCTGACGTACGTAAATCCTTTTTTGTCATATGTTGCGGAAACATCATCAAGGTCTCCCATAGTAAAGGCTGATGTTAACCATATCGGAGGACCTTCCGGTCTTAATGTACATCCATCAATGTTATCCCCTTCATATAAAAGTCGTGTTGCCTCTTTAAATTCCAAGTTATTTTCTGTCATAATAAACCTCCATTTATTTTGTTTTGTTTATTATAAACTCTGTAATTTATATAGAGTCAACATATATTCATAACTATTCTAACGGATCAATATCTGCACTTCATAGGGGCATCCTTTAAACTCTTTCAGGCTGTCCTCATACTCCTCTGCCACTGCTGTTTCAGAATAATTTTTGTCCTTTAAAAAGCTGGCGATCAAAGAGGTGTCCCAGTCTTCCGTACATATTCTTCCCATAAAACATACATAATTCCCCTCAGGCAATTCCATTATGTAATCACAGCTTTCAGTTGGTTCATTTTTTATATAAGTGAAGTATTTTTCTTTAGCGAGCTTTTTATTTAACAGGTCCTTAGTATTTAAAATAAATCCATATTGTCTCAGGGAATGCACTCCGTTACTCTCATTCTGATGCTTCAGAATTGCCAGCCTCGTCTCTACGCTTTCCGTCACATCATCATCCACATACTCAGTAAACATAATATATCTCTTATTGAAATGTTTAATATAAGGTGTGTTCAAGACGCTGTATTTATCTCTGTAATTAAAATAATTCAGGTACCACTCAACTTCCTCACTCACTTCCTGAAGATGCTTAAGCTCCTGGTTTATTCGTTTCTGTTGCGCAATGAGACACTCTTTCAAGCTGTCAATGTCATCGTTATTCATTATCTCATTGATTTCCTGTAAAGAAACTCCCAATCCTCTGAGGTATTTTATCCTGTCAATCACGTGAAACTGGTTAAAAGAGTAATACCTGTAACCGGTCATTTCATCAATATACTGAGGTTTAAGCAAACCAAGATTTGAATAGTTTCTGAGCGTCTGAACTGACAGACCCATAATATTTGAAATTTCACCAATAGTATACAATTCTTTCATATCACTTCACTCCTGAATTTTTTTCATATAGTATATATTCTCTGTCCCTAATAGTCAATCATTTATAACATAAAACTCTATAACTGCTGTAGACTGCAGAAAACCATTACAAAAACTTGACTCATAATCCAATAAAAAAAGAAAGCAGAAAAGCTCATTAAAAAGCTTCCTGCTTTCTTTTTTATTATTTCTTTATATACGGATCCATATGAATGTTTACCCTTGTATAATTGAACTTTTCACTCATATCCTTTTTTATGCTTCCTATTATAGTATGCGTCTCTTTTACAGTTAAGTCAGGATCTACAGTGATATGAAAATCAATATGCTTCATATTTCCGGATTTCCTTGTTTTAAGCTTATGATAATCCCTGAATTTATGGCTATATTCCTTAATTACTTTTTCTATCTCCGCTTCTTCCTCATCAGATAATCTTGTATCAAGAAGATAATCCAGTGCATTTTTTGAAAGTTCCCAGGCTTCTTTTATTATCAGCATCGCTACAATCATTGCTACAATGGAATCCAGTATCAGTATTCCTGTAAGCCTGATAAGAACAATGCCTATACCTACTCCCAAGGATGTATATACATCTGTTTTCAGATGAAGGGCATCCGCTTCCAAAGCCATTGAATCTTCCTCTTTTGCAGTCTTATAGAGTTTTCTTGATACCAGAAAGTTGATCAGTGCTGCTAAAAGCATAACTGCAATGGCAATAGATGCCTCTTCTATTTCAGCTGGTTCATATATTTTTTTTACAGCCTCATTTATAATCATTCCTGCTGCAACAAAAATCAGCAGTCCTTCAACTATTCCGGAAACATTCTCTATCTTCCCATGTCCAAATGGATGATTTTTATCCGCAGGCCTTCCAGAATGTCTTACAGATAAAAACGCAACCAGTGAAGCCACCAAATCCATTCCTGAATGTATGGCTTCTGAAATAATACTCACTGAGCCGCTTAAGATACCTGCAACTACCTTTAAAATTATAAGTGCCGTGTTTGATACTATTGACAGTAAAGCGATTTTCACTTTTCTTTCCCAGTTAAACATATTTAAAGCTCTTCTTTCCTATAAAAATTTTTCTTCAACAATACATTTCAGAACTTTTGCTGTTCCTTCTACTCCTAATACACTGCTGTCAAGCATAAACTGTCTCAGCTCACGCGAACCACGTTTTTGTCCTGTATAATGGTCATAATAATTATGCCTTTGCTTATCCACACTCTCCATCATCTTTATTGTTGCGTCAGGGGTCATGCGATACTCTTCCAATAAATGCTGATATCTCACTCCATCAGGTGCATATATGAAAACATTGATGACATTTGGTTCATGTCGTAAAATATAGCTTGCACAGTGTCCCACAATAATACATGATTCTGTTTTGGCAAGGCGGCGAATCACATTAGCTTCTGCATCAAATAATCTGTCCTGCCTCGATCGCGGTCCCCCGTTCTTATTAAGGAGAAAATCAGCAACATTCATTGAGTATGTTTCATCTATATCCATTAATGCATCAACAGGTTCTCCTAACTCTTCTGCCGCCATTTTAACGAGATCCTTGTAATATATTGGGATGTTAAGCATTTCTGCAAGACACATACCAACATGCATCCCCTGGCTTCCATACTCTCTGCCGATTGTTATTACATAATTTCGCATTTATTTTCCTCCTTCCAGTCAATTGTCAGAATGTTTGATAACAATGTTTTTGTATACTCCTGCTTTGTATTGCAAATCACATCTTTTACACTTCCCTGCTCTACCGAATTTCCCTTGTGCATTACCAGAACATTGCTGCATACACTGCTTACCAATGCAAGGTCATGAGAAATAAATAACATTGCAACATTCATTTCAACGCATAATTTTTTCATCAGCTCAACTATCTGAGCCTGTGCAGATACATCCAGTGCACTTGTTACCTCATCAGCAATCAAGAATTTTGGCTGAAGCGCAATTGCCCTTGCAAAAGCGGCTCTCTGACACTCTCCGCCGCTTAACTCATATGGGTATCGGTCTGAGTATTCCGGCTTTAATCCTACCTGAACCAATCGACTTTCAACGCATTCTTTTATTTTTGCCTTTGTTATTCCAGGTTCCAGGTTTTTTATAATTTCAGCAATTGAATGGCCAATTTTCATTCTTGGATCAAAAGAACCTATTGCATCCTGAAATACCATCTGCATCTTTCTATAAACACCCATCTTACTTTTTCCAGTACATTTTGTTATGTCTTCACCATCAAAAATGATCTTTCCTGCAGTAGCCGGCTCCAGTAAAGAAATAACCCTGGCTATGGTACTTTTTCCGCTTCCGCTTTCTCCCACAACCCCTAAAATCTCACCTGGAGCAATTGAAAAATTCACATTGTTAACAGCTTGTACCTCGAAATTTTTCTTTTTATACACTTTGACTAGATTTTCTACCTTCAAAATCGGTTCTGCCATAGCCTGGACCTCCTTTATACCCGCAATCACAACTTGCAAAGTGATTTTTCTCGTATTCTTTCAGCTGATATTTTTTTTCATCGCACCTTTCACCGCAATACTTGCATCTATATCTAAAAGAACAACCTCTTTCATCCTTGAGGAATGCCGGTGCCCGTCCTTCCAATCCAACTGGCATATTTCCCATCAAAACAGGTATAGCATTTATCAGCGCGCATGTATATGGATGCATAGGCTGCTTTAATACTTTTTTGGTATCTCCGTATTCTACCATAACCCCATGATACATAACCCCGACAGTATCCGCCATCCTCGCAACTACACCCATATTGTGGGTAACTATGATAATGGTTGTTCCAAATTCTTCTCTCAATTTCATTAATGTTTCTACTACCTGCACCTGTACAGTAACATCCAGTGCGCTGGTAGGTTCGTCTGCAATTATTATTTCAGGATCCAGCACCATTGCCAATGCAATTGCCACACGTTGATTCATCCCCCCGCTTAATTCATATGGATAACTGTTTAATATTCGCTTACCTTGATCCAGGTTAAGTTTCTCAAATATTGAAAGTATTTTTTTCTCAGCCTGCTTCCTGTCCTTTTGTCCATGAACTGCCATTACCTCAAGGAATTGCTTTCCTATTTTCATCAGAGGATCTAGTGTTGAACCCGGGTCCTGAAATACTACCCCTAAATGCTCTCCTCTTACTTTTTTCCATTCTTCCTTTTTCATAGTCAGCAGATCAGTATTTTTAAACAAGATTGAACCATTTTTTACAGTTCCACTGGAACCTTTCAATTGAAGAATTGAACTGAGGAGTGTACTTTTCCCGCAGCCGCTTTCTCCTACTATTCCCATAATTTCGCCCTTTTTTACAGAAAAGGTAACATCCTTTACTATTTCAACATCTCCATATCCAACACTTAAGTTCTTTATCTCCAATATGTTTTCCATAATGTTCCTCCTGTATTTTTTATCTATGTAAAGAGTGCGGACGAACCTGCACTCTTTACACATTTTAACAAATAATTTTTAAGGTACTGATTTTTTACTTTACATCCACATCTTTTGTTACATAGTAGTATTCGCAAGTTGAGTTTACAAAACCTGTAAGAGTCTTTTTCTGAACCATTGACATATTTACCATTCCCATGAACATGTATCCACTGTCATCAAGCATCATCTGCTGAATCTTTATTGCAGTTTCTGTTCTTTTGTCAGGACTAAATTCTGTCTGAAGAGAAGCAATCAATTTATCAGCTTCCTTATTTGAATACTTTCCATAGTTATATGGAGCACCAGTAGCCACATATCCTTTAAAGAATGCTTCAGAATCCCCGGTAGGAGCTGTTGCTACAGTGTACATTCCGAGATCAAAATCTCCTGCTTTAAGATAATTTCTGTTGTCATTAACTTTTACCTGACAGTCTATACCTGCTGATTTAAGTTCTGCCTGCATCTCAGTAGCAATTGTTTCCTGTTGTAATCTTGAGTATAACATTAATCTTATTGTCAATTTTTTACCATTTTTATCAACATATCCATCACTGTCTGTATCAGTATATCCTGCCGCAGCCAGTGCAGCTTTTGCTCCATTCTGGTCATAACCCGCAGCGTTCAGCTTTGATGATCCATATGGTAACTTGTCTGAGAAAGGACCTTCTCCATAAGTTGTGCTTGTACCTAGCAGATTGCTGCAGATGCTCTTTTTGTCCACTGCCATAGCAACAGCCTTGCGCACATTCGCATCTGTAAGAGTTGTGTTGTTCATATATACGATATACGGTCTTACATTTTCTGTAGTTTTTATTTCAAAATTGCTGTCTGATTTCAAAGTTTCCACTGCCGCTTTTGAAAGATCATAAGCTATGTCCACTTCACCAGACTGTAATGACATAAGCAATGTATCCATGTCTGGAATGATCTTAATAAGCAGGTTATCAATCTTAACAGTTCCATCCCAGTAATTTGCATTTTTTGTTAATGAGATCTGCTTGTCCTTAACAAGTTCAACTATTTTTAATGGACCTGTTCCGATTGGATTAACAGTAACATCTTCTTTTGCATCAAGATCAATAATTGACGCATATGGGTCTGTCAAGTCATTAATAAATGTAGCGTAAGGTTTTGCTGTCTTAATGGTGATATCATTGCCGCTGATTTCATAAGTTGCCCCTTTCAGGCTCACTGCACGGTCATTTTTTTCAGCAACCCTTTTGAAGTTCCTCACAACCATTTCCGGTGTAACTTCATTTCCATTTGAGAACTTGACGTCTTTCTTTAATGTAATTTTCCATGTAGAGTTATCTATGTTCTTGTAGCCTTCTGCCAGCCATGGAGTAATTTCAAGGTTTTCGCTCAATTTGAACAAGGTTTCTGTAACCCCGTAACGCACGCTGTACCATCCGTTCCAATCCGTGTGAGGATCCCATACATTGTAGAAGGCCAGCTGAGCCAATCCTAAAGTAACATCCTTTTTCTGTGAACTTCCTGAAACTGATTTTGAGCTGCCGCATCCTGCAAATACAGATACTGCAATGGCACATGCCATAAATAAAGCTGCTAATTTTCTTTTTTTCATAATACTCCCCCTACTTTCTGCTGTCCTCTGACAGCCTGATTTAACTTGAGAGATGTTCCTCTCTCTACATTCAGTGCTTTACCTGGTTTATAAGCATTCAGATTTTCTGAACATCTTCCCTTAACTTATTTATTCCACATCACCTTTCATGTCCATAACATCTCTTACAGTATCTCCAAGAAGGTTGAAGACCATTATGGTTATAATCATTACCAGACCCGGAAACATAATTATCCATGGAGCTAACTGCAGAAGACTTCTTCCTTCGTTGATCATTGACCCCCATTCTGCAGCAGGAGGCTGAACTCCAAGTCCCAGGAATGAAAGCCCTGCTATACCCATCATCATGGTGCTTATCTGCAAAGTTGCATTTACAACCAGAGGACCTAAAATGTTCGGCAGAAGATGCCTTGTCATAATTTTATAATTGCTGTTTCCTGAAAGTTTAGCTGCCTGGATAAACACCTTTTCCTTTAATGCAAGGACCTGACTTCTGGCAAGTCTTGCATACTGGGTCCATGCTGTAAGTCCCAAAGCAAGCATTGCATTTATCAGTCCCCCCCCTAAAATACCAGCTACCGCTATAGCAAGTACTAATCCCGGGAATGCCAGAAGAATATCAACTATTCTCATTAATAATGTGTCTACTTTCCCTCCGTAATATCCTGCCAGAACACCTATAGTTGTACCAAATACAAAAGTTACTATAACCAATGCAAATGATGCAAAAATTGATGTTTTCGCTCCTACCATAGTTCTTGAGAAAACACATCTTCCCATGGCGTCAGTACCAAACCAGAACTGACTGTCAGGTGCAAGCTTTGTAGTTTTTATATTTGTAATGTTTGGATCATTGGGCACTATATATTCCGCAATCAAGCTTAAGAATACAATAACAGCTACAATAATTAACAGAACAATTAAACGAATTTGCGATTTTTTTAATTTCTCTTTCATAACTGCCTCCTTATTCTCAACGTACTCTTGGATCAATCAACTGATAAGATAAGTCTGTCAGCAGATTTACTACCACATATACAAATGAAGTCCATATGACAAATCCCTGCACAATCGGGTAATCTCTGCTGCCTATAGCATCTATAACCAGTTTCCCCACTCCCCGCCAGTTAAAAATAGTTTCAATAACAGCAGTACCGGCTAAAATCGTTCCTATGGCAAGCCCTATTAATGTGAGTACAGTAATCATTGTATTTTTTAATATATGTCTCATCAATATTGCCCATTCGCTAAGTCCTCTCGCTCTGCTTCCCATTACATAGCGGCTGTTGAGTTCTTCCAGAACAGCAGCCCTGATTTGACGGATAAACTTGGCTGACCAGCTCACAGACATGGCCACAGTCGGCAAAATCAGTCCTTTAAAACTTATATCTGAAATCACAGGCATTAATTTCAACCTTATAGCAAATATGTATATTAATGCAATAGATAAGAAAAAGTTTGGTAAAGCAGACCCTACAAAGGTTAAAAATCTTATAAAATAATCCGTAAACTTATTTTTTCTTACGGCAGTCAAAACCCCTAAAGGAATTGAAACCACTAAAGTCAACGCCATTGTTGCTGCTGTCAGGATAAGTGTATTTGGAATAGCTTTTCCAAGCTTACTTATAACAGGCATTCCATCTACATATGAGTTTCCCAGGTCTCCATGCAGTACATTAGTCAGCCAGGTGAAATATTGAACTAGGAAAGGCTTATCCAACCCCATTTCATGCCTTGTCTTTTGAATCATCTCTTCTGTAATGCCGACACCGCCATTTTGCAGTTTAACTGAAGCTGGATCACTTGGTGCAAGGTGCATTAATGCAAATGTAATAAAGGTAACCCCCAACATAATCAGTATTAAATGCAGTACTCTCTTTAAAATATATTTAGCCACTCCAAATTCCCCCTTATAAAAAAAGTGCACTGATATCTGTAAATCAGTGCACTTCGTTGTGCTAAAAATTATGAATATACTTCTTCTAATGCATTTAAGAAGTCTTCTATTAACTCATCGCTGTTCTCAATGCCTACAGATACTCTGATAAGTCCAAAAGTAATTCCCATCTTTAATCTTTCTTCCTCCGGCGTATCATAATGAGATGAAGAAACCGGATGTGCCAGAGTCGTTCGATAACCTCCCAAGGTCATTGCATAATGAGCAAGATTCAGCTTTCTGAAGAAAGCATTAAGCTTATCTTTGTCATCTTCCAGCTCTATACTTAACATACCGCCGCATCTCTCAGGTCCCCCAAACAATTTGACTGCCAGTTCATGCTGCGGATGGCTTTCCAATGATGGATGATGAACTTTTTTCACATATGGACTCTTTTCTAATGCTGCTGCAAGCTTTGCCGCATTTGTCATCTGTTTTTCAACTCTAAGCTGCATTGTTCTCATTCCTCTTTGTACAAGCCATGAGGTAAAGGCATCTCCGGCGGATCCCAGTAACACCTGATAGTGATGCATCTTTTCAATTAATTCCCTTTTACCGGTAGCAGCTCCGCAAACCGCATCACTGTGTCCATTGGCAAACTTTGTAAGACTGTTCACTACAATATCCGCTCCATGTCCAATAGGACGAATACCTACTGATGTCATGAATGTATTGTCAACAATAAAATATGCTCCGTTTTTATGTGCTATTTCAGCAATTGCATCCATATCCGGAACTGTAATCATCGGGTTTGAAACAGTCTCTGTATATACTATTTTTGTATTCTCTTTCACAGCTGATTTAACTTCCTCCAGGTTTGTAAAATCTGCAAAAGTCACCTCAACGCCGTATTTGCTAAGTATATCATTAAAGATATCTATAGTTTCACCATATAGAGTTCTGTCTGAGACAATGTGGTCACCGGATTGAACAATTGAAAGAATGGCTGTAGAGATTGCAGCCATACCTGAACTGCATACTATTGAAGCTTCACCCTTTTCCGTATATGTCATAAGATCTATCAATGCAGATCTGTTTGGATTTCTGTTTCTGTTATAACAAAATCCCTTGACTTCATATCTGGCATATAATTCATCCAGATCTTCCACATTAAATGCCGTAGTCATATAAATAGGAGCTGTTTCAGGATTGGATGCCAATGCATTAATATATGCCCCTTCTCTTAGAAGAGAGGTTTCATAACTAAACTCTTTATCTGTTTCTTTAAACATATCTTTTCCTCCTTTTGTTTACTTCTTCCGTAATCAGTTCTTTTTCAAACTTTTGCTTTACAGACCAATTCGGTACAGTCTTCTTTGACTGATTCCCATGTAGCTTTTCTCTAGACCTGCATTCACACTATTTACATCGAATGTTCATCAGCAGAAGCTCTCAAATCTGTTAAATATATATTAGAGTCTATAATATATGTAGAGTCAAGTTATTTTTTTGAATTTTATTGTTTCACTGCTGCAGCACCTGATGCATCCCTTGTCTATTTCATTTAACGAACTCCTGCAGATATGCAAAATCAACATATTCCACATAATACATTATCCCGACTTAAATTGTCAACATTTATTTAATGATGCATAATATTACTTTTTATCTCTGTCCAACCTACAGAGTCATGTAATTTTTTATCTGTTTTTAACGTCTCCATGAGGTCTCTTGCTTCATTTTTTTCTACACTTATTATAGAGTTTCCTCAACAGCAAATAATATCACCCGGCTTTCAAACTGATATTTATAACATCCTTTTGATAACCGGGTGATAAATTCCTTTCTTATATTCTTTCCCATAATATTATTTTATAAATTTCATTACATCTCAATATTTTGACTTAGCATAAGCTTTTTCCAGTTTCCCTTCAGATAGGATGCTCCGAACCACACCCCTCTAAAAAGCCAGTCTGCATAACAACCTATCCATATGGAAAATAGTCCAAGGGTTGTATATTTTATCAGAAGAAATGACAGGCAATTTCGAAAAACCCACATAGAGACCGTAGCTACCAAAGCTGTCATCTTAAGATCTCCGCAGGCCCGAAGCACATTTGGAACCGAATAGGCCGGAGACCAGATAAGAAATGCAACTATGGCATGTAACCACACAACCTGAAGCGCCATCTCAGATCCAACTGTTGAAAGATTGCAGGCCTCTACCAGAAATCTTCCTCCAAGCAGCATCATAAGTCCTATAATTCCCATCATAAAGTAGATGGATCTTATCAGGGTTTTAAGGTAATGCTTTATCTGTTTTGAATCCCGAGCTCCCACGCATCTGGCAGCAACTATAATAACAGCCTGATTCACCGCCATACCCGGCAACTGCTGAAACCGCACTATGTTGTTAGCTACTGCATTCGCTGCTATAACGGACTCTCCAAGTCCTGCAATAAGCATAACAGGAATTATGGCCCCCAGCTGAAACATTATATTTTCCCACATAATAGGAAGACCATATTTTAATATATCTTTTATCATAGGCCATTCCATATTCATGCTCATATTCCCTTTTAAATAAACAGGATTATTTGGCCTGTACAAATTATAAAAAACAAAACCCGCTGCAATTATTCTTGAAATGGCAGTTGCATATGCAACCCCTTCCACCTCCATATGGCATCCATAGATTAAAACAGCATTTCCTGTAATATTCAGAAGGTTCATTATTACTGAAGCCTTTAAGGTAATAATCGTTTTTCCCATACTTCTGAATAATGCTCCTGCAACTTCATAGAAGGCCATAAATGGAAATGAAAAAGCCGTAATGGCCATAAATTTCTCAGCTGCATTTACTATATTCTTTTCAGTATCCCCGTAAAGAAGGATAAGGAGCTCTCTGTTAAAAATAACGACCAGTGCTGTAACTATTGAAGCAAGAATCATGGTAAAGGCAAATAATTGTCTTGACATATTATTCGCTCCCTTATCATTTCTTGCACCAAGATAATAAGCAACTTTAATGTTCCCGGCACTTCCAAGAGCACTGAACAGATAAATAATCAGCACACTTATGTTGTCAGCCAGTGAAATTGCACTGATGGCAGCTTGTCCTGTTCCTGATATCATGATGGTGCCGGCCATTCCTACTGCCATTACTAAAAACCGTTCTACAATTATAGGTATAACCAGGAGTATCAAATCTTTTCTAGTGAATAGTCCTTTCATAACAGTCATCTCTTTCCTTTGAATTTGAAGAATAATGTTCTTATATTGCGCTGAAGGACTCCCTGGAAATAAACCCGGGAGCCATGACAGAAGAATGTAAAATAATTTTTTTCTCTATATAAAAGGATCAGATAACTCAGGTGATTTTTCTGCCTCACTGTAATACAGTTTCGCCTTTTTCTGAAATCTTAAAAATCCTTCCTGGCTGTCCAAAGGATAACCATTCTCATAGACCTCAGCCAGCCTCCTATAAGAATCTCTGTTTGGATTTTCTTTAACTACACGCATATACCTGCCAATTTTATAACTATAACTTGTTTTCACTTCTAATAATCTTGGATAAAGATCCTTGTCTCCTTCAAACATATCAAAGCTTTCAAAAACAGCCTCCTCATAAAGCATATCAAAAGCCTTCATAAAATACATGTCCGCTTTTTCCTTGCAAATATCTGTTTTTCCATGACCATATCTGTAAATCAGCCCCAGTTCATATGCTGCAGCTCCGGATTCATTTTCAGCTTTTTCAAAGCAATCTCTGGCATGTTCCACGTTTTTCTCAACTCCGTACCCATATGCATAACACATTCCAATACGGTACAGCTGATTGGGTGTCTTTTGGGGAATCTGATCCACCTTTTCAATATACAGCTGAAAATATTCTTTGGCTTTTTCAGAATCTCTCTTTACTCCGTATCCTTTTTCCGCAAACAGCCCTATCATATAATAGCTTTCCATCAACTGCTCCTCCGCAGCTTTCACAAACCACTTAACTGCCTGGCAAAAATCCAGAAGCTTATATTGATACATACCATACAGATAGTATTCTTCTGCAAAAGCAGCTTCATGTTTATCCCAATAGGCAGTCTCCTTTTTGCTTTCCTCATGATGAGTGTCCATATATAAATTGTAGCTCATATCAATCAACAACCCCCATTCATTAAAATTTCATATCCCATTGAATCACTCAAATCCCTTAAAAGCACACGGTCCGCTGCTGCAGCCAGGACATCCTTGCTGAGAATCCCTCACGTTCTTACCATTTAAGTATGCATCACATCTGAATTTATCGATTCCCTCCATGGAGAGTGCTCCTGATGGACAATTCTCTACACAGAACCTGCATTTTCCGCTTTTATAATACAGACAATACTCTGTTTTCGCCCTTGGTGTAGGCTCAATCCAGGCATCAATAACCAAGCTGTTCAGCCTACCCATTGTTCCGTATTTTGTCACAATGAGATGATTTAATCCAAAGGTTCCTATGCCTGAAATTACTGCTGCTGATTTATGTCCCCACTTAGCAGTCAGTTCATCCTCGTTATAGTTGTTTGTTGGAGGCTGGCTGCCTGCCCTTATTCCTAACTTCTCCAACTCCTCAGTAAGCCTGTCAGAAATATCGCTTAACACCTTGTTTGTCACAGTATAATAGTCTGACCATTCCTGAGCGATGGGAACCTGGGGGTGTTCACGCAGCTTTTTTATCATTTCTTCCGAGTATGGCAAAAAGAACACCACAACAGTACTGGCTGACGGCAGTATTTCTGTAGGATGTACCTGTTCATTACCAATAATCTCTGTAAGCTTATCAAACATAGGATCATTGGCATCTGCAAATCCTACAAGCGGTTCTCTGTAGGGATAAGGTGCCTCCGCTTTCCTTGTTTCCTCATTAATAATTTCTTTTATTACTGCTGCTAAATCCATAAGTCCCTCCTGACAATTTATTTTTATGTGCAAGGCATTAATGTCCTCACATGCAGAAAATTCTGCAGAATTGATTTATAACTCTGAAATTATTATTAAGTATAAACTCTATAACAAGTAGAAAGTCAATAATTCTTTTATTGATGATGAAAATTTATTTCTGTTTTCCCGGGACTCACATATTCTTCTTCCTCCCGGTCTTGTAATATGTTCCTTACCTTCAAAAAAAGAGTAAACACCGTTGTTTACTCTTTTAAATAATTATTACTGCTTCAGGCCCTCTATACATTTTACTAATGATTTTTCAAATATATCAAAGCCAGCTTCCAGCTGTTCATCAGTAATTACAAGAGGTGCCAGGAATCTGATTACATTACCGTAAGTACCTGCGTTTTCAATCATTAATCCATTCTGTGCAGCTTCATTCACTAATGCAGCAACTAATTCAGGGTATGGCTCTTTAGTACTTGTATCTTTTACAAATTCCAGACCAATCATCCCTCCAAGCCCTCTTATATCACCAATTACATCAAATTTTTCTGAAAACTCTTTATATTTTGCTGTAACCCTTTCACCAATTTCCACTGAACGCGCTGCAAAATTATCTCTTTCCATAATCTCAATCACTTTCAATGCGGCTGCACATGCAAGGGGATTCCCGCAATAAGTACCTCCGATGGTACCTAGAGGAACTGCCTCCATAATTTCTTCTCTTGCAATAATTGCAGAAAGAGGAACCCCCGCTGCTATGGATTTCGCTGTTGCAATAATATCAGGCTGTACACCCGCCTCTTTCCAATATTCAGATGCAAACATTTTACCAGTTCTGCAGAAACCTGTTTGCACTTCATCTGCTATTAAGAGGATTCCTTTTTCATCACAGATCTTACGGACTGCTCTTATCCATTCTATTGGTGCAGGTATAAATCCTCCTTCTCCTTGTAACGGTTCTACAACAATTGCTGCAATGGTATCTGCAGCTGAACATTCATCAAATACTCTGTTCAGGGACTCAATATAATAACCAATTGCCTTATCATCCCTCATACCGGCAGGATTTCTGTAAAGGTATGGAAATTGTGCTCTGAAGACACCTCCTGGTAATGGTCCCATGTCCGTTGCATATGCTTTTTTAGCGGTCATTGCCATTGTCAACATAGTTCTTCCGTGAAAACCACCGGAAAATACAATAATATTTGACCTCTTAGTATATCCCTTTGCAATCTTAACAGCGTTCTCATCCGCTTCTGCACCGCTGTTTGCAAAGAAGGCTTTCTTCTTTTCTCCCTTTACAGGTGCAATAGAAGACAATTTTTCTGCCAATTCCACGTATCCTTCATGTGTCACAATATTGAACATCCCATGGAAATAGTTATCAGCCTGTGTTTTCACGGCTTCTATTACCTCCGGATGTGAAAACCCAATATTCAGTACTCCAACGCCTCCAATCCAGTCCAAAAATATATTTCCATCCACATCCTGAATCATTGCCCCTTCTCCCTTTTCGATAACAACAGGGTATGCACAACGAATGGCAGATGGAGTTGCATTTTCTCTTCTGTCAATAATGACTTTTGCCTTTGGACCTGGTATTTTATCTGTTATAATTTTTGGTAATTCTTTTCCTAACATCTCTGATTCCTCCTGGTAAACTAATGCATAAATATTTTCATCACATTGATATACAATAAAAAAAATGTAACAAAAGAATCCCAATGACTCCTTTGTCACATTCAGCTAACTTTATTACTTGTATATAGTTTATCTTTTTTTTCTTTATTTTAAAACGTGGCATAAATCCAAATCTTTTTTCTTTTTTAGTGTTCATAGCACAATTTTCTTTACATTTTTTACTATACATATAAATTTTTCTGAAATATAATGTTAATCAATACAAACGTATAAGGAGTGACTGGTTATGTCTATCATACTTTCAGAAATATATGAATCCACGAAACACAAATATGAATTAAGTCTTTTAGGCGGCCATAAAGGCCTTCATGCAATTATGAACTGGGTATATATAGCTGAGGATATTGAAAATTCAGATTTTCTAAGAGGCGGCGAATTAATCATAACCACTGGTTTAAGCTGCAACAACAAGGATTGGCTGTTCTCCTTTATTTCAATGCTCATCAGCCATGAAGCTTGTGGTTTAATTATTAATACAGGAAAATATATTCAGAAAGAAGATATTTCAGAGGACCTAATAGAACTCTGCAACAAGCACCAGTTTCCGCTTTTTGTAATGCCCTGGTCAGTTCACATCGCGGATATTACGCAGGATTATTATGATAGAATTTTTCATGATACCCAACGGGTGAATAGCATCACGGCTGCCTTGAAGCATCTGCTGCACTCCAATCAAAATATGGAGCTTTATATGGAGGTGCTTGAAGAATCCCATTATCAGTCATGTAAATCTTTTTGTGTCTGTATTTTGGATTACACCACTTCCTCAATAAACCAGGAATTATTTAAGAAAAAACTTATTTTCCTTACAGACAGCTTCCTAAGCAGCCATGACCTTCACTATTATTTTTTTGATTACATGAATAGATTCATATTAATCTGTTATGATGAAGAAGTTTCATCAGTTAAAAAGAAGGCTTCTGAACTGATGAAATTATATCACACATACTATAATTCAATAGATTTTTATTTTGGAATTGGCTCTGTGGCAGGTAAACTTAATGAGCTTTATCTCAGCTATAGAAGAGCAAAAGCAGCACTTACAATGTCCCATTACCATCAAGAACCTCTTTACGATTTTGACAGTATGGGATTTGCAAAGTTGCTGCTGGCAATTAATGATACTTCTCTTTTACAAAAATATTATCATGACAAATTAGATATCCTTTTAGATTATGACAAAGCTCATCACAGTGAATATTTAGAAACCCTACGCCAGTATCTGCTTCATAACGGCAGTATTCAATCTATAGCAAAAATAATGATTTGCCACCGTAATACTGTTAATTATCGTATAAATTCAATCAAACAGCTTTTAGACTATAATCTGGACAATCCTATAATAAATTTTGAATTCATGGTTGCTTTCTGCATTATGGATTACTTAAATATTTTTCCTGCAGGGAATTAATAGAGTTTCTTATAGATGTCTGACACTGTGTCCTTATCCAACTCAACATCGTTGTTAGCCATGAGCCTTCCCTGCATTGTCATGACAGTTTCTGTGAAAGTTTCTAACTCTCCCTCTGTCACACCATATTCATGGAGTGGCTTTTTAGGAATAATATGATTTAGCAATACTTCAATTTCTTCATATACTTCTTCCTGTCTGCAGCCTAAAATCACTGCAAGAAATGCATTTAACTGAGCAATGCTTCCTGTCGGATTAATGGACTGGTAAGTTTATAAACCTCAGTAAACATTGCATAATTCGCTTCTCCATGCGGAACATTATAAGTTGCTCCTAATGGATATCTCATAGCATGTACTGCTGCACAGCCTACATTGCCAAAGGTAATTCCTGCATATGTACTTGCTGTTAATAAGTCTCCAAGCAAAGGTATTCTGGCTTCTTCTCCGTCTTTTGCAATTGACTTATATGCACCATGAATAATTTCCATAGCTTTCAATGAGAACATTTGTGTAAATGAATTTGCCTTTGGAGAAGTATAAGATTCGATTGCATGAATCAATGCGTCTATAGAACTGGTTGCAAAGAATTTAAAAGGCAGATCTTTTAAAAGCTCCGGAATTAATACCGCATCATCCGCATAAAGCTCCTCTACTGCCAGCCCCATTTTTGTATTCTTTGCAGTTAATTCTAAAATGGAAATATTGGAACTTCACTTCCTGTACCGCATGTAGTAGGTACTAATACCCGCTTTTTGTCCCGACCAAGCTCCAGGTTTCTGTCAAACAAATCCGCCACCGGGCTGATATGCTTAAGTGCAAACAACTTTGCCACATCCAGTATTGTGCCCCCTCCCACTGCTATGACACGGCTATACTCCACATCTTTTATATCACTATAAATATTCTCAACCATTATATCAGTGGGCTCACCTGCACCATATTTGCGATAATTCACTACATGTGCACTGTCAGTCAAACCTTTAAAGAATTTTTCATAAGTGGAGCCGCTTACAAATAGTAAATCCCCTTTTCCAAATTCATATATTATGATGTTGGGGTCAAAAGCCCCACTATAGCTCCTTGAAAAATTTATATATTTTGTAGTAGTTATCTATGTTTTATACTATCTATAGTATAATAGAGATATCTTAAGAAAGTAGGTACTCTATATGTCGTTCAAAGAAAA
>JBEHWK010000011.1:0-47280 GCA_040217795.1 Clostridiaceae bacterium | reverse complement strand
TTTTTAAACCCGTCAAACTGAACTTTATCAAATTCATATACCTTTAATTGTTTTTTTCCTCTTGCAAGCTTATTTATGAGGGCTTGTGCAATATTCTCTTTATTTTCAACTGTTATCCTGAATAAATTAATATAATAGCTTATGTATTTGCTTGCCACACCGGAAAAAATGTATAAGAATCTCTTGAAGCTCAGCGATTGAGCCTGAGCTTTTCCCATATTCATTCCTTCTACCGAATAAGTCAAGCTTCCCTTCATATTAAGGAGAAGATTATTATCTCTTGCAAAATTAATATATACTTGTCTTCTGGGACTTCCAAGCACCCGCCCATTTTTAATTACCGGAGCCAGTACCTTGTCTAAAACTTCTCTTGTTATTTCATTTTTCACAGGGGCTTTTACAAGGGTATTTCCTTCTGAATCTTTAGAACTCAATATCATTACAGATCCTCTCTCATTCTTGAAGATTGGCTTTTTTGAGTGATTTCCTTTAAAGTTTTCCTTCATTTTCATCTCATAGACGTCTATGTTTTTTGAGAGTTCACAGTCCTTTATCTGTGTTCCAACTACGCTTAAAATCTTATGTCTCCAATAGAAACCTGTGGTGAGGCAGATACCAAGGTATCTGGTTATTTCTCTTAAGGTTAGGTTTTCCTTCATACAAAACAAGTATTTTACCCATATTTCAAGAGGTTTTTTGCTGTACATAAAGGGAGAGCCTGTCATTTCTGAAAAACTCTTTCCGCAGGATTTGCATATGTATCTCTGTTTTCTTTGCTTTGTTTTTCCGTTTCGATTTATGTTTTTGCTGCTACAGCTGGGGCATTCATGGGGGGACGCTGATTTCATGCTCTTGAGAGCATTCTCAATGTCGGCTTCATTAAAGATATCTTCAGGCTTTAGAAACATTTTTCTGAACTCTATTTCATAGCGGTTAAAATACATCATCTGAATCAACTCCCGGGAATATATTCCTTTGAATTCTTGACATAGATTAATGGTTTTAATCAATTTCAAAAAAGTATCTTCAGATTCTATTTATTGTGAATGGGAATATTCCATCAACACTTTGTTAAAACAGATGAATATGGATAAATCAGCAATAAACCTTATACTTATGAAAATATGCATTAGTGAATCAACTGCTTGGTCTTTATTCATGGAATTTTATAAATATGCGTTTTGCCACAGCCACCTTTTGTCTTTTATAAGTATACAAAAACCATCTTTTATGCTTTAATAATAGAAGATAAATTCTGTATAGAAAGCAAAGATGCCTTCTATATAACTTAAGGAGGAAATGATATTGAAGGAATTTTTTAATATAGGTCAGATTGTAAATTCACATGGGATAAAGGGGGAAGTTAAAGTTTTTCCTTTAACAGATGATCCGGCAAGATTCAAGAAACTTAAAACTGTAATTATAGATAACAGAGATGTTAAGATAGAGTCCTGCAAGTTTCAAAAGGACAGGGTTATCTTAAAATTAGAAGGCATTGATGATATGAATGCAGCCCTAAAGATGAAAACAAAATATCTTAAGGTAGCAAGAAAAGATGCGGTGAAACTCCCGGAAGATACTTTCTTTATAGCTGATTTAATAGGCTGTAAAGTTTATGATACAGAAGAAAAATACATCGGTGAAGTATATGAAGTAATTAAGACAGGAAGCAACGATGTGTACTGGATAAAAGATGGTGGTAAGGAGACTTTGGTTCCTGTATTGAAGGAAATTGTTTTAGATATAAATATTGAAGAGGGTAAGATAATCATTAAACCAGTAGGTGAATGGCAAGATGAAGATTGATATATTGACCCTATTTCCTGATATGTTTGATATTTTTAATCATTCTATTATAGGAAGAGCAAAAGAAAATAACATTCTTTCAGTAAATGCCATTAATATAAGGGATTTTTCAGATAATAAACATAAAAAAGTTGATGATTATCCTTATGGAGGCGGAGCCGGAATGGTGATGAGCGTTCAGCCCATTGCATCGGCATTGGAACATGCAAAAAAGTCAAATTCGGGTAAAGTGATCTTTCTTGGTCCAAGAGGTGTAACCTTTAATCAGGCTTTAGCAAAAGAATTATCAAAAGAAGAAAGTCTGATATTTATTTGTGGTCACTATGAAGGTATTGATGAAAGGGCATATAAATACATCGATATGGAGATATCCCTGGGAGATTTCGTTCTCACCGGCGGAGAAATGGCTTGTATTCCTATAGTTGACAGTATTGCAAGGCTTATTCCGGGAGTTCTTGGAAAGGAAGAAAGTTTTCAGGATGAATCATTTTATGATGGACTCTTAGAATATCCTCAGTATACACGTCCGGAAGATTATCATGGGGATAAGGTCCCTCCGGTATTGTTATCAGGACATCATGAGAATATAAGAAAATGGCGCAGAAAAATGTCCCTTGAAGTTACAAGAGAAAAAAGGCCGGATTTATTTGATAAAATAGAATTAACCAAAGAAGATATAAAGTTATTAAAGAAATAACAATATTTCTATATTTTTTCTTGCATCAATATTTCCTTTATGATACAATTATCGTTGTGCTAGTACGGGCGGTCCTCTGACATAGATTTTGTTAAGAACGTCACAATAAATATTAGGAGGGAATGCACATGAACGAAATTATAAGAGCTATAGAACAAGAACAATTAAGAAGCGATCTTCCAAACTTTAGTATTGGTGATACTGTAAGAGTTCACGTAAAAATTAAAGAAGGAAACAGAGAAAGAGTTCAAGCTTTCGAAGGAACTGTAATTAAAAAGCAAAACGGCGGAGCTAGAGAAACTTTCACAGTAAGAAGATTAGCTTATGGAGTTGGAGTTGAAAGAACTTTCCCAATAAACTCCCCAATAATCGATAAAGTTGAAATCGTAAGATTTGGTAGAGTAAGAAGAGCTAAACTTTACTACTTAAGAGACAGAGTTGGTAAAGCTGCTAAGGTAAGAGAATTAATAAAATAATTCATGTAAAAACGGGGCTTAATAAGTCCCTTTTTTATTTATAATATAAATAAATTAATTTAGTCTGAAGGAGTGATAATATGGCTATAAACTGGTTTCCTGGGCATATGGTGAAAACCAAAAGAGAAATAAAAGAAAACCTCAAGCTTGTTGATGCTGTCATAGAAATAAGAGATGCCAGAATACCTAAGGCATCATCCAATCCTGACATAGATGCTTTATGTAAAGATAAACCGAGAGTTATTATACTGAATAAAAGTGATCTGACTGAAGCTTCTAAAACAAGAAAGTGGATTGAATTTCTTTCAAAGGACAATGTAAAAGCAATTCCCTTAAATTCTTTAAAGGGAGATGGTATAAAAAATATCAAGCCAGTCTTAGATGAACTGCTTAAGGAAAAGCACGACAGACTAAGAAATAAAGGCCTTGTAAAGATAATAACAAGAGTAATGGTAGTAGGGATACCTAATGTAGGTAAATCTACATTTATAAATAAAATGGCAAGGAACAATATTGCCAAAACCGGAGACAGACCTGGTGTAACAAAGAGCAAACAATGGATAAAGACTTCAATAGGGGTGGAACTTATGGATACTCCCGGTGTTTTATGGCCGAAATTTGAAGATGAAGCTGTAGCATTGAATCTGGCTTTCACAGGCGCCATTAAAGATGAAATAATGGATATTGAAGAGCTGGCTCTCAAGCTTGTTGAAAGACTTCAGGATAATTATCCTGACAAACTGAAAATTAGATATAAACTGGAAGAACTTGGTGAAACTCCGCTTGAAACTCTTGATTTAATTGCAAGAAAAAGAGGGTGTATAATTTCCGGAGGAGAAATTAATTATAACAGGATAGCAGTAATATTGCTGGATGAGTTCAGGGGCGGAAAAATAGGCAATATTACCCTTGAAATGCCTGAATAGGAGATATGAGATGGCAATTTTAAAAAAGGCTGTAGCAATGTATTCCTTTAAAGAATTGAAAGAAGAACTAAAAGATATTTCAATTCCAGATGTGTATTCCAATGACGAATTTTTGGCCTTGATTGATTTGCTTACAAAAGATTCAAGGAAGAACATCATTGAATTGGGAAACAAGTTCAATAAAAGCATTGATAAATATAAAAAAGAGCAGGAACGAGTACTTTCAATGTATGGCTTTGATAAAAGTTTCGGCAGATATGAAATTGTTGCAGGAGTAGATGAGGTGGGAAGAGGACCTTTAGCGGGTCCCATCGTATCATGTGCGGTTGTATTGGATTTAAATGCAGATATAGATGGTGTAATACTTGGAATCAAGGATTCCAAAGCTTTATCTAAAGAAAAAAGAGAAGAACTATGCGAAATAATAAAAGAAAAAGCATTGGCTTATTCAATTGTAAGCTGTGATAATAACGAGATAGATGAAAAAGGCATAGGGTTCTGCAATAATAAAATCTTTATTGATGCCATCAGACAGTTAAGCCATAAGCCGGATTTTATCCTCTCTGACGGATATCCCATAAGGGGAATGGATATAAACAATAAAGGAATAGTAAAGGGAGACGCTAAAAGTGCTTCAATTGCATGTGCCTCAATTGTTGCTAAGGTTTACAGAGACAGACTTATGGAAGAATATCATGAAAAATACCCTATGTACTATTTCAATGAAAATGCAGGATATGGAACTGTAAAGCATGTTGAGGCTATTAAAAAATACGGACCATGCGAAATTCACAGACTAAGTTTCTTAAAGAATATATTATAATCTGAAAGCATCCTCATAATGACGGATGCTTTTTTCATTTTTATTTATATCAATTGATATGCATACAGCATCAAATCTTACATTATAATTATAGAGATTATTTTTATGTATATAGTATTGTGCAGATTTTATGCATCGTTCTTTCTTTATATAATTAATTGATTCCTCTCCTGTTCCGCATCTGGAATTATACCTGGTTTTTACCTCAATAAAAATTAAAACATGGTTTTTTAAAGCGATTATATCAATTTCTCCTGTCCGTGTAAAAAAGTTTCTTTCTAATATAACATAACCCTTTTTCTTTAAATATTCCCCGGCATAATCTTCACCGGCACTTCCGATTGATCTTTTATTTTTCATTTTACCACCTCAGGTAATATTATTGACAAAATTTATAATTTGCGTAATGCACCGGATATTTTGGTCAATACTTAAGCAGAGGTGATAAAATGACTGTAAAAATTAAAAGCGGAACAGTTTCTGATTTGAAAGGGATAGTTGTGGATGTTGAAATTGAAATTCTAAGAGGACTTCCTTCATTTAATATTGTAGGATTGGCAGATCAATCTATAAGAGAATCAAAAGAAAGAATCAAAGCTGCAATAATAAATTCGGGATATAAATTTCCCTTGGGAAAAATCATCGTAAATTTAGCACCTGCAAATGTGAAAAAAATGGGTTCAGTTCTTGATTTGCCTATGGCAATAGGGATTTTAGCTGCAAGCAGCCAGATTTCTGCTGATCACCTGGAAGATTTTCTTATAGCAGGTGAATTGAGTTTAGGGGGAGAGGTAAAAGAAATAAAGGGGTTGTTCCCCATTTTGCAGGAAGGAATATCTAAAGGAATAAATAAATTTATAATTCCCAGGGAAAATCAATATCAGAGTAATTTTTTCTGTAAGGGAGAAATATATCTTATGGAGAGCCTGAGAAATACTATAAATTATCTTCTTTATAGAGATCAGCTGCCTTCAGAAAAGGCAGATTATATTTTTGAGAATTCTTCAGAGCTGAACCTTGATGATGTTGTAGGGCAGGAAGGGGTCCTGAGAGCCATAGAGGTATCTGCAGGGGGATTCCACAATATTGCCCTATATGGTTCTCCGGGGGCCGGTAAAACCCTGATTGCAAAGAAAATGCAAGGATTGCTGCCTGGTATGAGTTATGAGGAGATTATGGAAGTATTTAAAATTTACAGCATGACTGACAATCCCAAGGATTTGTTCGAATCCTTAAAAAGACCTTTCAGAAGTCCTCATCATTCATGCAGCTCAGTTTCATTAATCGGCGGTGTAAAAGGCACCATAGGTGAAGTGACATTGGCCCATAACGGAATTCTGTTTTTAGATGAATTCCTTCTTTTTAAAAGAGAGTGCATTGAGGAATTAAGGGAACCTTTGGAAAGCAGGGAGATTCACATAAGCAAATCAACAGCGCAGATATGTCTGCCTGCAAAGTTTCTGCTGGTTCTTTCCTTCAATCCTTGTCCCTGCGGAAATTATCTGAGTCTTTATAAAAAGTGCTATTGCACTGAAGGTGAAAGGACTAGATATTTAAATAAAATCAGCAAACCTATATTGGATAGAATAGATATATTCACATACGTGCCCAGAGTTGAAATTAAAAGTGTCAATGCAAAAAACAAAAATGAATTATCAAAATCAATATGCAACAACATAAAATTTGCTGTGGAGATTCAAAGGGAGAGATATTCAAAGTCAAAGGAAAAGTATAATGGACTTGTATCAACAAAAGATTTGATTAATAACCTGAATATTGAAAAAGAAGCCCTTGAAAAATTAAATTTATTGTATGATAAACTGGGGCTTACTATGAGAGGATACTATAAGATACTGAGGGTAGCCAGAACCATTGCCGATTTGCAGAGAAATGAAAAGCTGGATAAAGATCATATATATGAAGCAATCAACTACAGAAGATTTATGTCCCGGGAGGTAATATAGACACATGAATTCTGATGATTTTTACAAACTCTGGCTGGCTGCTGTTGACATGCCAAATGAGCTGAAATTATATTTGAAAAACACATTTGCAGATGAAAAGAAAATTTATAATTTTTATAAGGGTATTGCCGGCTATTCCGGCGATTATAAGCATACAAATAAAATAACATCTGTATGCGATGATGAAGTATATAATCTTATGGAAAACTTGGAGAGAAATTCAATATCCTTTACTGTATATAAAGATCCTGATTATATAAAAACCCTTTTGGAGAGTGAGGTTATCAACCCTCCATATATCCTGTTCTATAAAGGTCAATATAATAATTTTTTCAAGAAAAGGAGAATCTCAATTGTTGGTACACGAAGACCTACTTCCTTGGGAATACAAATAACGGAACTAATTACAATTGAACTGGTGAAAAATGATATTGCCACAGTGAGCGGAGGCGCTTACGGTATAGACACTGTAGCCCACAAATGTACATTGGAACATGACGGGTCTACCTGTGCTGTTTTGGGGTGTGGTTTAAATGTCATATATCCTAAAACAAATCGTAAATTATACCATGACATTACAGAAAAAGGTGTGCTTATTTCTGAGTTTCTGCCCGATACTCCTCCTTATGCATACAATTTTCCAAGAAGAAACAGAATAATCAGCGCACTGGGGGATTCACTGATTATTACTGAAGCCGCAGATAAAAGCGGAAGTTTAATTACAGCAGGATACTCACTGGAATTAAATAAAGAAATCATTTGTGTTCCGGGAAGTCCTTTACTTCAAAACAGTAAAGGGTGTAATATGCTTATAAGGGATGGAGCCTCAGTACTTACAGAAATAGAAGATTTATACACTTTACTCAGGATCAGCAGGAATAAGGGAAGAGCCAGCAATTACAGTGGTAATAAGGCAATTATTTTGAATCATATTGGTAAAACACCGATACATATAAACGAATTAATAGAAAAATGTAATATTGACATAAATGCAATTTATGGTATATTATTTGAATTGCAACTTGAAAAAGAGGTAATTAGTTTAAATGGAAACTATTTTGCCAGGATAAGTTAACTATATAAGGGGGGTGAACACCTCTGAACCAGAGGTGAGTAATGGGTCAAAATTTAGTTATAGTAGAGTCACCAGCTAAAGCGAAAACCATTGGTAAATATTTGGGAAAAAACTATGTTGTGGAAGCATCTATGGGTCATGTGAGAGATCTTCCCAAAAGCCAATTGGGTGTTAATATAGAAGATAACTTTTCACCAAAATACATAACAATCAGGGGAAAAGGGGATCTGTTAGATAAATTGAAAAAACTTGCCAAGAAAAGTGACAAGATTTTTCTGGCAACTGACCCGGATAGGGAAGGGGAAGCTATTTCATGGCATTTAGCCAACGTTTTAAAAATTTCAACTAATGAAAGCTGCAGAATTGAGTTTAATGAAGTAACTAAGGAAGCAGTAAAAGCATCTATAAAAAAACCGAGACCTATAAATCAGAATTTAGTAGATGCACAGCAGGCCAGGAGGATACTGGACAGACTTGTTGGATATGAAATAAGCCCTATTCTATGGAAAAATGTAAAATGGGGGTTAAGTGCCGGAAGGGTACAGTCAGCTGCACTTAAGCTGATATGTGATAGGGAAGAGGAGATAAAATCTTTTGTACCAAGAGAGTTCTGGACTGTGGATTGTTTTTTGAAAAAGGACAATAAAAAGTTCCAGGTTAAATTATCTCAATTTAAGAACAAAAAAATTGAAATAGATACTGAAGAAGAAGCACTAAAAGTGATAAATGATTTGCAGAATGGCAAATATACAGTTCAGGATGTAAAAAAAGGCAAGAAACAAAAAAATCCTCTGCCTCCTTTCACAACATCTACATTACAGCAGGATGCAAATAAAAAATTGAATTATATGACTAAAAAGACCATGTCAGTAGCTCAAAAACTATATGAAGGTGTTGAGATCAAGGGGCGCGGAACAATAGGGCTTATTACTTATATGAGAACTGACTCTGTGAGGATTTCAACAGAAGCTCAAACGAAGGCTTTAGACTTTATTAAGGAAACTTACGGAGATAATTATATTCCGGAAACACCTAGGATGTACAAAAGTAAGAAAAATATTCAGGATGCTCATGAAGCAATCAGACCTACTTATGTGGAAATTACACCTGAGGTGGCTAAGGAAAACCTTACACCGGAAGCATACAAACTATATGCTCTTATATGGAAAAGATTTGTGGCCAGCCAGATGGCAGCATGTGAACTCAACACCATGTCGGTTGTTATTCAAAATGGGGATTATAAATTAAGAGCATCAGGTTCAAATGTAAAATTTGATGGATTTATGAAGCTGTATGAGTACAGTACAGAAGAGGAGAATGATGAAGTATCAGTTCCTGAAATAGAAGCAGGGGAGGAACTGAAACAGGAATCCTTATCTCCAAAGCAACACTTTACTCAGCCGCCAAGCAGATTCACTGAAGCTTCCTTTGTGAAACTGCTGGAGGAAAAAGGAATCGGGAGACCAAGTACCTATGTTCCTACAATCTCTACACTTTTAGATAGAAAGTATGTGCTTAGAGAGAAGAAGAATTTGGTGGCTACCGAATTGGGCTTTATTGTAAACAGCATAATGTCTGACTATTTTAAAGAAATTGTGGATGCTGATTTTACAGCTGAGATGGAATCAAAGTTGGATAATATTGAAGAAGGCAAGGACAATTGGAATAAGATAGTTGGTGAATTCTTCAGTCCGCTGAAAGTTCAGATTGAAAGGGCTGAAGCAGAAGTTTCAAAGATTATAATAGAAGACAAAGTTTCTGATGTTCCATGCGACAAATGCGGCAGGATGATGGTTATTAAACATGGACGTTTTGGTGATTTTCTTGCATGCCCAGGTTACCCTGAGTGTCAGAACACCAAACCTATTGTCCATGAGATAGACGCTCCATGTCCTAAATGCGGTGGAAAAGTATTATTAAAGAGAAGTAAAAAAGGCAATAAGTTTTATGGATGCTCAAGTTACCCTGAGTGTGATTTTGTCAGCTGGCATGAACCAGCAAAAGAAAAATGTGAAAAATGCCAGTCTGCTATGGTTTATAGATACTCAAAATCAAAGGGCAGATATTTAGAATGTACCAATTCAGAATGTGGAAATAAAGTTCAGTTAAATATTGAAAATGAAAATGAAGAATAAAAGACATATATTCTCCTGAAATCCTTATTTATTGTATGAGAAATAATTCGCTTTCATAGGCAATAAATATGTCGAAAAGCATAAGAGTAGGTTGAAAAGGCCGATGAACTGTGTTATATTATAAATAGTAGAAATAATCGTAAAATTTCAAATAGTTGAAATTTTCAAAAAATATACGAGTTATAATATGTATTTTCAGGAGGAGTTATATGACAACACTACTCTCAAAAACAAGAAAGTTAAATAAAATATTACAGAAGTCTGGTACTGAACCAGTTGCATTTGAAGATATCTGCGAGATATTAAGTGAAGTTATGGAATGCAATGTTTATGTTGTTAGCAGAAAGGGAAAAATTCTTGGTTATTCTTTCTCATCAGGATTTGAATGTGAAATCATGAAGAAAAAAGTGATTGAAGAAAAAAAATTCCCTGATGAATATAACAACAAATTGCTGAATATTCAGGAATCCATGCCAAATCTTTATAATAACGGGGCGTGTGTTTTTGAAGGCCAGGACGGGTGCAATATGGATAATAAAGTTACAACTATTGTCCCTATAATCGGAAACAGAGAAAGACTGGGAACACTTTTGCTGGCAAGATATGGACGCCCGTTTGGAGATGAAGATTTAGTTTTAGCTGAATATTCTGCAACAATAGTAGGTATGGAAATTTTGAGGGCAAAACAGGTTGAACTTGAGGACGAAGCCAGAAAGAAAGCTGTTGTTCAGCTTGCAATCGGTACTCTGTCTTATTCAGAACTTGAAGCTGTAGAACATATCTTTGGAGAGCTTGATGGAAATGAAGGATTGCTGGTAGCTTCAAAAATTGCTGATAAAGTAGGAATAACCAGATCTGTTATAGTAAATGCACTGAGAAAATTTGAAAGTGCAGGGGTAATAGAATCCAGATCTCTTGGAATGAAGGGTACGCACATAAAGATACTTAATGATAAATTGTTGGATGAGTTAAAGAAAATTAAATAATGCTAATGCAAAAGCATAAGGTAATCCGGAATACAGACTGGATTACCTTATGCTTTTTTTAGAAAAATATCAGCGAGGATGGCTACCACCAACGGTAAATTTATTTAAAAGTTAAACTTTTCTAATAAGTGAAAAAAAGTTCTATTTATATATTGCTAGTTAAAAACCTCTATGTTATACTATCTTAGGTAAGAAAATACACACATCATCTTATTTGTAGAGTGGTGCCTTAATTGGGAAATCTATAAAGACATGGATGGTGGAGGTTAAACCACAAGGAGGAAACAAAATGGCAGTAATTTCAATGAAACAATTATTAGAAGCAGGTGTTCACTTTGGACATCAAACAAGAAGATGGAACCCTAAGATGGCTCCTTATATATTCACAGAAAGAAACGGAATATATATAATAGATCTTCAAAAAACAGTTAAGAAGGTTGAAGAAGCTTATGACTTCATCAAAGAAGTATCTACAGAAGGTAAAGACATACTTTTTGTTGGTACTAAGAAACAAGCTCAAGAAGCTATTCAAGAAGAAGCAGTAAGATCAAACATGCACTTCGTTAACAACAGATGGTTAGGTGGAATGTTAACAAACTTCAACACTATCAAAACAAGAATAAGAAGATTAACTGAATTAGAACAAATGGAACAAGATGGTACATTCGAAGTTCTTCCTAAGAAAGAAGTAACTAACCTTAAGAATGAAAAAGAAAAGTTAATCAAAAACTTAGGCGGAATGAGAGACCTTAACGTTTCTAATATAGGAGCAATGTTTGTTGTTGACCCTAGAAAAGAAAAGAATGCTATTTCTGAAGCTAAAATCCTTGGTATTCCTGTTGTAGCTATCGTTGATACAAACTGTGATCCAGATGAAGTTGATTACGTAATTCCTGGTAATGACGATGCTATAAGAGCAGTTAAATTAATAACTGCAAGATTAGCTGATGCTATAATAGAAGGAAGACAAGGCGAACAATTAGCTGAATAATTTAAGAATAAAGGTAGGTGAAGGCATTCTTCATTTACCTTTTAACTTAATAATATTAAGGAGGAATAATGATGATAACTGCTCAATCAGTTAAAGAATTAAGAGAAAGAACTGGCGCAGGTATGATGGACTGCAAAAAAGCCTTAACAGAATCAAACGGTGATATGGAAAAGGCTGTTGAAATATTAAGAGAAAAAGGTCTTGCAGCTGCAGCTAAAAAAGCTGGCAGAGTTGCAGCAGAAGGAATTGTTAAAACATATATTTCTGCAGATAAGAAAAAAGGTGCTATAGTTGAATTAAACTGTGAAACTGATTTCGTTGCTGCAAATGATGAATTTGTAGGTTTTGCTGAAAGATTAGCTGAAATGGCTGCTTCTACATCAGCTGTAACTGTAGAAGAATTTGTAAACGAAAAGTTTAATGAAGAACAAACAGTTTCAGAAGCTTTAACAGCTTTAATCGCTAAATTAGGCGAAAACATGACTGTAAGAAGATTTAAAAACTTATCAGTTGAAAATGGCGTTATAGCTAGCTACATCCACGGTGGCGGAAGAATCGGTGTTCTTGTTGAAATCGGATCAGATGTACAAAATGAAGTTGTTGAAGAAGTTGCAAAGGATGTATGTATGCAAGTTGCTGCTGCTAACCCAGCATTCTTAAATAGAGATCAAGTAGATAACGAAGCTCTTGAAAAAGAGAAAGAAATCTACAGAGTTCAAGCTTTAAATGAAGGAAAGCCTGAAAAAATAGTAGAAAAAATGGTTGAAGGAAGAATTCAAAAGTACTATAAAGAAGTATGTCTTTTAGACCAGGCATGGGTAAAAGATGGCGATAAGTCTATAACTAAATATCTTCAGGAAAAATCTAAAGAAGTTGGTTCTCAGATAACAGTAAACACATTCGTTAGATTCGAAAGAGGAGAAGGTATCGAGAAGAAAGAAGAAAACTTTGCGGAAGAAGTTGCAAGACAAATCGGAGCAAAATAACTAAAAAGAGAACACAAAGTGTTCTCTTTTTTTAAAATAATATTCAATTGGAGGTTGAAATATGTCTGAATGTAAATATAAGAGAGTTATGTTAAAATTATCTGGAGAAGCTTTAGCTGGAGCCAATGGATTTGGTATTGATTTTAAGGTAGCGTTGAGAATTGCAAATGAAATCAAAGAGTTAATTGATATGGGTGTTGAAGTTGGAGCTGTAGTCGGCGGAGGAAACATATGGAGAGGCAGACAGGGAGAAGATATGGACAGAACTACTGCCGATTATATGGGAATGCTGGCAACATGTATAAATGCGTTGGCATTACAAGATTCTCTGGAAAGCTTAGGCGTAATGACAAGAGTTCAAACCGCAATTGAAATGAAAGAAGTTGCAGAGCCGTTTATAAGAAGAAGAGCTATGCGTCACCTGGAAAAGGGAAGAGTTGTAATTTTTGCAGCTGGTACAGGAAATCCATATTTCTCAACTGATACTACAGCAGCTTTAAGAGCAGCAGAAATTGAAGCAGACGTAATTCTTTTAGCAAAAAAAGTAGATGGAGTATATGATAAAGATCCGCATAAATACAATGATGCAGTAAAATTCGATACCTTATCACACTTAGAGGTATTGGAAAAAGGACTTCAGGTTATGGATTCCACTGCTTCATCTCTTTGTATGGACAATAAAATTCCTATAGTAGTTTTCTCTTTGGATGAACCGGGAAATATCAAAAAGGCCGCAATGGGTGAAAAAATAGGAACTATAGTTTGTTAATATTTTAGGAGGTATATTTTATGATAAAAGATATTATTAGAACTTCTGAAGAAAAGATGAAAAAAACTCTTCACGTGCTGGAATCAGATTTATCAACTCTGAAGGCAGGAAGAGCTAACCCTACAATGTTGGACAGAATTCAGGTTGAATATTACGGAAGTATGTGTCATTTGAACGAGGTATCAAATATTTCTGCGCCTGAACCAAGAATGCTTGTTATAACTCCTTGGGAAAAGCCAATGCTTAAAGAGATTGAAAGAGCAATTTTAAAATCTGACTTGGGAATAAATCCTTCAAATGATGGTTCTATAATAAGATTAGTTGTTCCTGAACTGACAGAAGAAACCAGAAAGAACCTGGTTAAAACTGTAAGAAAATATGGTGAAGAAGCGAAAGTGGCAATCAGATCAATCAGAAGAGATGCAAATGAGAAAGTTAAGGCATTGAAAAAGGATGGAGATTTATCAGAAGACGAGATTAAAAAAGGTGAAGATGACATCCAAAAAGTTACTGATAAATATATTAAAGCAATCGATGCATCAATAACAAATAAAGAAAAAGAGGTAATGTCTGTATAAACCTGCTTTAAAGCAGGTTTTTACCATATTTATTATGGAGGAGTATTATGTTTAATTTGATTAAAAAGAAAAAAAAGAATATTACTTCGTTTGATACTTCAAGTTTTGATTTGGATTATGATAACATTCCTAAACATATTGCTATAATTATGGATGGAAACGGCAGATGGGCAAAAGCTAAAGGACTTCCAAGAACCTTTGGACATAAGGCTGGCGTTGAAACTATAAGAAAAATTATAAAGGAATGCAATAGGATTGGGGTGAAGTATCTGACTTTATATGCTTTCTCCACTGAAAATTGGAAAAGACCTAAAGATGAAGTCGGCGCTTTAATGAAACTTCTGGTAGAGTATTTAAAAAGTGAGTTTAATGAGTTGAATGAAAATGGGGTTGTTATAAACCATATCGGAGACATCAGCAAACTGCCTTCAGAATGCAGGGAAGAACTTATATCTGCATATGAAAGAACTAAAAACAACACTGGAGTAACTATGAATCTAGCTCTTAATTATGGCGGAAGATTAGAAATAATTAAGGGTATAAAAGAAGCTTTTGAAGATATAGAAAATGGCAAAATATCAATAAACGATTTAGATGAAGCAATGTTTTCTTCCTATCTTTACACAAAAAATATGCCTGATCCTGATTTGATTATAAGACCTTCAGGAGAGCAGCGATTAAGCAATTTTTTATTGTGGCAATGCGCATATTCAGAATTCTGGTTTTCAAATATAAATTGGCCTGACTTCACAGAAGATGATCTGCATAGGGCAATTTTTGATTATCAGAACAGAGATAGAAGATATGGTGCGGTAAAATAGCGGAGGTATCTTATGAAATCCAATAGTAGATATTTGGGTGCTTTGATTATAGCCCCTTTTATAATTTTCATTTATTTAGGCGGAGATTTTCTAAAATATTTTACAATGGCTATATCAGCTATTGGATTATATGAGTTTTATAATACATTAAAGGTAAAAGGATTAAACCCTATAATTCCAGCTGGATACATACTATTGATATTATTCTATTTTTTTAATAATAATTTTGAATTACTAATGTATCTGTTAATATTCAGCACATTTGTGCTGCTCTGTATTCCTATTATTAATTTTAAAATAACATTTATAGATGTTGCTTTGACTTTATTGGGATTTATCTATGTAGGTGTTTTCTTTTCCTTTATTTACTTAGTAAGTGAAAAAACAGAAGGAAAATTTTTAGTATGGCTTATTTTTATAGGATCCTGGCTTTGTGATACTGGTGCATATTATGCTGGAAGATTTTTTGGCAAGCATAAACTGATTCCGGAAGTAAGCCCTAAGAAAACCATAGAAGGTTCTATAGGAGGATTGATTGGCTCATCCCTTTTTTCTGGGTTATTCGGTGTTTGGGCTCAAGGATATTTTACAGGGATTCAGCTATATCATTATTTCATAATAGGTGCTCTTTGCGGTATTTTTTCACAGTTTGGAGATCTTGTTGCATCTTCAGTTAAAAGATATGCAGGCATCAAGGATTACTCAAATCTGATTCCCGGTCATGGAGGGATATTGGATAGGTTTGACTCTATCTTATTTTCTGGTTTGATAGTTTTTTATTACTTAACTTTTATAATAAAAATATAATTCATAAAAAGCAAAGAATATCAGCATTCGATCATTCTTTGCTTATTTATTTCTATATAATGTTATTAATTCTTCATTGATATGATGTATATGTCTGTTATAATTATTATATAAATCTTGGCAATTAAGTCGGACGTTACATTAGGAGGTTAAAGAATGAAAAAAATATGTATACTGGGAGCTACCGGATCTATAGGAACTCAGACACTTGATGTTATAAGGTTCCATAAAGATTCCTTCAAATTAGTAGCTGCCTCTGCCCATAAAAATTGGGAAAAAACTATTGGAATTATAAAGGAATTTGCTCCTGAATATGTTGTTTTAACAGATGAAGGTGCATTTAAAAAAGTTGAAGAATACATAGAAAACAATAAAATTGAAATAAAGCTGCTTTTTGGAATGGATGGACTGATAGAAATATCATCTCTTCAGGAAGTGGATGTTGTTCTTACTTCCCTTGTGGGTATGATAGGCTTAAAACCAACTCTTGCGGCAATAAGAGCACATAAGGATATTGCCCTTGCTAATAAGGAAACTTTAGTTGTAGCAGGGGAAATTGTTATGTCTGAAGCAAAAAAATGTGGTGTGAAAATTCTGCCTGTAGATTCAGAGCACTGCGCTATTTTTCAATGTCTTAACGGGGAAGACTCCAATAAAATCAAGAAAATACTGTTAACCGCATCTGGAGGACCATTCAGGGGCAAAACTGTGGATTATTTAGAAAATGTAACATACAGAGAGGCTCTTAAGCATCCAAAGTGGAATATGGGACAAAAAATTTCCATAGATTCATCTACTTTAATGAATAAAGGACTGGAAGTAATTGAAGCTCATTGGTTATTTAATGTTCCTTATGAAAAAATACAGGTAGTAGTTCATCCGGAAAGTATAATACATTCAATGGTTGAATTCTCGGATTCCAGCGTTATAGCTCAGTTAGGAAGCACAGATATGAGACTTCCTATTCAATATGCTCTTTGCTATCCTGAAAGAGGAGAGAGCATATCAGAATCTTTAGATTTTTGGGAAATAAGCAAGCTGACTTTTGAAAAACCTGATTTTGTTACATTCCAATGTTTATCTCTTGCATATGAAGCGGGGAAGATAGGTGGAGTCATGCCAACAATACTGAATGGAGCCAATGAGGTTCTTGTTGAACTTTTTTTAAAAGAACAAGTAAAATTTTTGCAGATTCCGGCAATAATTAAAGAATGTATGAATAAATATTATGTAGAGAGTCCTTTGACACTGGATTTGATTTTTGAAAAAGACAAGGAAGTCAGAAATTACATATACACTGTATATAACAGGGAGGTAAATTAATGTATATAGTATTATCTATATTAGCTTTTTCGGTATTGATATTTGTGCATGAACTTGGACACTTTATTATGGCTAAATTAAATGATGTAAAGGTTGAAGAATTCTCCATAGGTTTTGGACCCAGAATTGTAGGCATCAAGACTGGAGAAACTGACTACTGCATCAGGCTTTTACCTTTTGGGGGAAGAGTCGCTATGCTCGGGGAAAATGGAGAAGAAAATGCAGATACTGTCACTGATTCTGCCAGAAGCCTAAACAGCAAACATCCTCTTAGAAAGATATCTATAATTGTTGCAGGGGTTTTTATGAATTACTTACTTGCAGTTGTTATATTTACGGGTTTGGCATTTCATTCAGGGGTTGTTTTGCCACAGATTAAGAATGTCCTTTCAGATTCTCCTGCAGAAAAAGTCAGCTTAAAGTCCGGTGACACCTTTATTAAAATTGATAATGTTAAGATACTTACCTCGGATGATGTAAGGGTTGCCCTGGCATTAGCCAAGGGCAGGGCAATGAACGTTACCGTTAAAAACGGAGATGAAACCAGAAATTTATCCATAACTCCTATGAAGACTTCTGAAGGAGATTATTTAATGGGGTTTGAATTCAACAGCATAAAGAAGCCGTCTTTTTTACAAAGTTTTCAGTATGGAATCAAAGAAACTGTTTCAATAGTTAACCAGACTTTTTTGGGTTTTAAAACACTATTTTCAGGGAATGCAAATTTAAAAACTGATGTAGGCGGTCCGGTTACCATAATAAAAATGAGCGGAGTTGCTGCAAAAGCAGGAATTGCAAATCTCTTGTTTTTTGTTGCATTAATATCTATAAATTTAGCTGTATTAAATTTACTTCCATTCCCGGCTTTAGACGGCGGTTGGACATTTTTCATCTTAATTGAATTGATAACAGGAAAGAAAATACCTTCAAAATTTATGAACGCTGTTAATTCCATAGGATTAATGATATTATTTGGATTAATGGTGTTGGTTACTATAAAGGATTTAGTTTTTCCGGCAGGTATTTAGGAGTGAATATATATGAATAGAAGATTAACAAAAAAAATTAAGGTAGGAAACATTTATATTGGAGGAGACAGCAGAATTACTGTACAGTCCATGACTAACACAGATACAAGGGATGCACAGAAAACCATCAGCCAAATCAGAGCTTTGCAGGTAGCAGGATGCGATATAATAAGATGTGCTGTTCCTGATATGGAGGCTGCTGAGAGAATTTCGGAAATAATTGAAGGAATCACTATCCCTTTAGTGGCGGATATCCACTTTGATTACAGGTTAGCTCTTGAATCGATAAAAAGAGGAGTTTCAGCCATAAGGATAAATCCGGGAAACATAGGTTCAATGGAAAGGGTAAGGATGGTTGCTGAGGCAGCTAAATATAAAGGTATCCCAATAAGAATCGGAGTTAATTCAGGATCTTTGGAAAAAGATATATTGGAGAAATACGGAAAACCTTGTGCTGATGCATTTGTTGAAAGTGCATTAAGAAGTGTGGGTATATTGGAGAGTGTGAATTTTAATGATATAGTAATATCTATAAAATCTTCTGATGTGCGCACTATGATAGACAGTTACAGATTAATGAGTGAAAAGACTGATTACCCATTACATCTGGGAGTAACTGAATCAGGAACTCCATGGAGAGGGACTATAAAATCTTCTATAGGAATAGGCACTCTCTTAGCTGAAGGTATTGGTGACACTATAAGAGTGTCCCTGACAGGAGACCCTGTTGAGGAGATTAAAGTAGGAAATGAGATCCTTAAAGCCTTAGGTCTTAAAAAAGGCGGAATAGAATTTGTTTCGTGTCCTACCTGCGGCAGAACTCAAATAGACCTTATAAAAATTGCCAATATAGTTGAGAAAAAACTGGCAGACTGTAAAAAGGATATAAAAGTGGCAATAATGGGCTGTGTTGTAAATGGTCCAGGTGAGGCAAGAGAGGCTGATATAGGAATCGCCGGAGGAAAAGGTGAAGGAATAATATTTAAAAAGGGTAAAATCCTGAAAAAAGTGAAAGAAGAAAATTTAGTGGAAGAATTAATGAAAGAAATTGATAACTTATAGATGTTAAAGAATGGATTGGGTGAAACCAACCCAATATCCCTGTTTGGGTAAATTTCTTTATGCAGGGTATTGTAATAAATTTCTACCTATGATAATATATATATTGAAAGCTATTTAATAGACGTATGAAGGGAGTGGACTGATTGTCCGCTCTTTCTATTTTAAGACGCAACTCCTGAGGTTGCGTTTTTAGTTGGATATCACATTAAAGAAGCTTACTTAGGAATAATAATATTAAAGGGCATTAATTATAAAAGGAGGTAAGTTATGAGTAAGACAGACATTGAAAATAAAATTAATGAATTGATTAAACCAACAGTTAATGATAATGGATATGAGTTATATCATGTTGAATATGTTAGAGAACAGAATGAATATTATTTAAGAATATACATAGATTCCGAAGATGGCATATCACTTAATGATTGTGAAAAAGTAAGCAGAGCAGTAAGTGGTATTCTTGATGCTGAAGACCCGATAAAGGACTCTTATTACCTGGAAGTTTCTTCTCCGGGTATTGACAGGCAGTTATTTACCCAGGAACACATGCTGAATAATATTGGAGCTCAGGTATCAGTAAAATTATCAAAAGCTCTAGACAGACAAAAAACCTTCAAAGGTGAACTGTTAGAGACAGAAGAAGATACAGTTGTTATTCTAGTGGACAATGAAAATATCAGAATACCGAAGGAAATAATTAAAACTATAAATATAATTGGTGAGATATAGATTAGGGAGGGTATATCAATGAATGAGGAATTCATTACAGCATTAAGAGATATTATTAAAGATAAAGGTATAAGCGAAGACTTAATATTTGCTACAATTGAAGATGCCTTAATAAATGCATACAAAAAAAATTATTCATTTGGGAGCGACAGAGGGGCACAGAATGTAAGAATCAGCATCAACAGGGAAACAGGAGAACTTCATGTTTACTCTCAGAGAGAAGTTGTGGAAGACGTATACGATGCACTTACTGAAATCGAACTTCCGGATGCAAAAGAAATAAATCCAAATTATGAGTATGGTGATATAGTTGAGATTGAAGTGACTCCAAGAGATTTCGGAAGAGTTGCTGCAATGCAGGCTAAGCAGGTTGTTTTACAAAGAATAAAAGAAGCTGAAAGAAAAATAGTTTATAATGAGTTCAAGGAAAAGGAATTCGATATAATTTCAGGTACTGTCATCAGAAAAGACAGAGGAAATGTTTTTGTAGATCTTGGAAAGTTAGAAGCGATTTTAGGACCAAATGAACAAATGAGCGGAGAAGTTTATAACTTCAACGAAATATTGAAGCTTTATATAGTAGAAGTAAAAAATGGTTCAAAAGGACCTCAGGTATTAGTTTCAAGAACTCATCCAGGATTGATCAGAAGACTTTTTGAGCTTGAAGTTCCGGAAATATACTCAGGGGTTGTTGAAATAAAATCCATCGCAAGAGAAGCAGGATCAAGAACAAAAATAGCTGTTTACTCCAATGAACCTGATGTAGATCCTATGGGAGCTTGTGTTGGACCTAAAGGCCAGAGAGTACAAAATATAGTAAATGAGCTTAAGAATGAAAAGATAGACATCATTAAATGGAGCAAGGTGCCTGAAGAATTCATAGCTAATTCTTTAAGTCCGGCTAAAGTATTGAATGCACAGATAGATGAAGAAAACAAGTCTGCAAAGGTTGTCGTTGATGATTCTCAGCTTTCACTGGCTATAGGGAAAGAAGGTCAAAACGTAAGACTTGCAGCAAAATTGACTAATTGGAAAATTGATATAAAGAGTAAGTCTCAAGTAGAAGAATAAAGGGGTGCTTTTAATGAAAGTTAAGAAAATCCCAATGAGAATGTGCAATGGCTGCATGGAAATGAAGCCTAAGAAAGAGCTTATAAGAATTGTCAAATCACCTGAAGGCGAGGTTTCAGTTGATTTGACAGGGAAAAAGTCCGGAAGAGGGGCTTATATATGCAAAAACTTCGAGTGTTTGGAGAAGGCATACAAGGCTAAAAGGCTCAATAAAAACTTACAGGGTGAAATAAGCAGTGAAGTTTACGAAAAGCTTAGGGAAGAAATAAGCAATGCTGAATAAATTTTTTCAGTTTTTAGGTCTTTCAAAAAGAGCCGGGAAACTCCTCGAGGGATACAATAAATGCTATGATGCATTAAATAAGAGAGAAATCTTTCTGTTCATTCTTTCATTGGATTTATCAGAAAGAACAAAAAAACTTTTTATCCAACACTGTGAAAAAAACAATCTTCCTTATATTCTTGATTTTTATAAGGAAGATCTTGGCGGCGCCATTGGCCGTGCAGAAGTAAACATAATAGGTGTTGCAGACAGTAATATTGCAAAAAAATTGCTAGAAATTTATAAAGAACAATATAAATAAATTGAACAAAATATTCGGGGGTGAATATATGTCTAAAATTAGAGTATATGAATTGGCAAAAGAATTAAATGTTTCAAGCAAGGATTTAATTACCTTGCTGGCAGAGGAATTTTCAATTGTTGCAAAAAATCACATGAGTGTTATTGAAGATGAGGATGCTGAACTTATAAAGGAACTTTTATCAGGGTCTTCAAGTGAGGCTTCTAATGATAATGACAATGAAGCAAAAACAATTGTAGACGAATATGAAGAAATGGTTGCTGAAGAAGTAAACAACCAATCAAAGAAGAAAAAGAAGGGTAAAGGCAAAAGAAATGAGGACCTTTCTGCTTCTGAAAGATCTGGAGATGGTGATAAAATTATAGAAATCGGAGATAGTATTACTGTTAAGGATCTTGCAGATATGCTTGGCAAGGCAAGTACTGAGGTTATCAGAACATTGATGTTCCTAGGTGTAATGGCAGCATTAAACCAGGAAATTGATTTTGAAACTGCTGAAAAGGTAGCTGAAAAGTTTGATATAATTATTGAAAGAAAAGCTGCTGACCTTACTCTTGAAAAGGTAGAAGATGAAGTTGAAGAGAAGGAAGAAAATCTTAAGAAAAGACCTCCTATCATAACAGTAATGGGACACGTAGACCATGGTAAGACTTCCCTGCTTGATGCTATCAGAAAATCAAAGGTTACTGAAAAAGAAGCTGGTGGAATCACTCAGCATATAGGTGCATATACAGTAACTGTAAACGGTGAAAAAATAACATTCTTAGATACTCCTGGACATGAAGCTTTCACAGCAATGCGTGCCAGAGGAGCTCAAATCACTGATATAGTTATCTTAGTTGTTGCTGCAGATGACGGAATAATGCCACAGACAAGAGAAGCTATCAACCACTGTAAAGCTGCTGGAGTTCCAATGATAGTAGCAATAAACAAAATTGACAGACCGGGTGCAAATCCTGACAGAGTAAAACAGGAATTGACTGAACATGGTTTAGTAGCGGAAGATTGGGGCGGAGATACAGTATGTGTAAATGTTTCTGCGAAAACTCACGAAAACCTTGATTCATTATTGGAGATGGTTCTTCTTACTGCTGAAATGCAGGAACTTACTGCAAATCCTAACAGAAGAGCAAAGGGTACTGTTATCGAAGCTAAACTTGACAAAGGAAGAGGTGCTGTTGCCAGCTTGTTGGTTCAAAATGGTACTTTACATGTGGGGGATTCAATTATAGTTGGTTCAACATACGGAAGAATCAGAGCTATGTTTGATGATAAAGGAAAGAAAATAAAATCAGCTGGTCCTTCTATCCCTGTTGAAGTTCTTGGACTTTCAGAAGTTCCTTCCGCCGGAGACAGATTCAATGTAGTGAAAGATGAGAAAACAGCAAGATCTATGGCTGAAACAAGAAAAGATAAGATTAAAGTTGAACAGTTAAGTTCAAACCACAGAGTTTCACTTGAAGATTTATACTCTCAAATAAAAGAGGGTAAAATAAAAGAACTTCCTGTTGTTGTAAAAGCGGACGTTCAAGGTTCTGTTGAAGCTATCAAATCTTCTTTAGAAAAACTTTCTACTGATGATGTAAAGGTAAGGGTTATCCATGGCGGAGTAGGAGCAATTACTGAAACTGATGTAATTTTGGCAGCTGCATCAAATGCACTCCTTATAGGGTTTAATGTAAGACCTGACACTAATGCCAGCGTTGCTGCAGAAAGAGAATCAGTTGACCTGAAAACTTACAGAATCATCTACGATGCTATCGAAGATATAAAATCTGCCATGATAGGAATGCTTGATCCTGACTATAAAGAAGTTATATTAGGTAAAGCAGAGGTAAGAATGACATATAAGATTTCTAATGTAGGAACTATAGCCGGTGGTTATATTCTTGATGGCAAGCTGGTAAGAAATTGTGATGTAAGAGTAATAAGAGACGGAATAGTAATATTTGAATCAACCTTAGGATCATTAAAGAGATTTAAGGATGATGTAAAAGAAGTCAATACGGGATATGAATGTGGTTTCACAGTTGATAGGTTCAATGATATCAAAGAAGGAGACATTATCGAAGCATTCACTGTAGAAGCTGTTAAAAGAAAAGAACTATAAAGAGGTGATTTTATGGCTAACTATAGAGGCGGAAGAATCAATGAAGAGGTAAAAAAAGTAGTTTCTTCATTAATTCAATACGAAATAAAAGATCCGAGACTGTCTGCCATGGTTTCAGTTACTGATGTTAATGTAACCAAGGATTTGAGATACGCTAAAATTTTTGTTTCAATCTTCACTAATAATGATGAGGAAAAGAAAGCAACTTTGCAGGCATTAAGGAGCGCAAGCGGCTTTATCAGAAGAGAGCTTGGACATAAAATAAATCTAAGATATACTCCTGAAGTTATATTTGAAGAGGATAATTCAATTTCAAAAGGAATGCATATTGATTCTTTAATTGAGAAGATTAAGGAGAAATAAGCATGGAACGAGTAATAAAAAAAATAAATGAATCTTTGAATATAGGGATTACTTACCATACGTCCCCTGATGGAGATGCTTTAGGAAGCGTTTTAGCGCTTCTTATAGGCTTAAAGAAATATGGCAAGAATGCGTATATCATATCTAAAGATGTTATTTCAGACAACATGAGATTTTTGCCCTGTTCGTCTGAAATAGACGGTACCCAGGTAAAACCAAAGAAAAATACGGATCTGGTCATAGTGGCTGACTGCGGGTCGTTGGAAAGAGCTTCTGCAGATTTAAGCGAATACAAGGGTGTTCTGATAAATTTTGACCACCATATGACAAACGATGAGTATGCAGATATAAACTATATCGATACTGATGCAGCAGCTACTGCTGAGATGGTATATTCAATGCTGAAAGCAATGAATATTATAGTAAATAAAGATATAGCCGTATGCATTTATACTTCCCTGGTTACAGATACAGGTTCATTTAGATTTTCAAATGTTACTAAAAAGACCCATAATATTGCAGGGGAGTTACTGGAGCTGGGACTTGATAATTCTGCCATACATTCTGAATTATTTGATAACAGGCCAGTAAAAAGCTTAAGAATTTTGGGAGAAGCTCTTAGAAATATTCAGTTGTTTTTTAATAATAAGGTTTCTTATCTTGAATTGACAAAAGAAGCTGTAGATTTTGTCGGAGCAACAGATGAAGATGCTTCGGACATAGTCAATTTTGGATTAAAGATACAAGGCGTTGAAGCAGCAGTATTTATCAAGGAAGTTTCTGAAGGGGTTAAAGTAAGCCTGAGAAGCAAACATGATTTTAATGTAAGGAAAATTGCGGAAACCTTTGGCGGCGGCGGACATACAAAAGCTGCCGGCGTAACATTTAAGAATAAGGACCTTCAGGAAGTCAGAGAAATAATTCTGAAGACTATAGAAAACGAGTTGATTTAATGAATGGTGTAATAAATATAAATAAACCTAAGGGAATAACTTCCTTCGATGTGGTTTTTAAAATAAAAAAAATTGCTGGCGAAAAAAAAGTAGGTCATACCGGAACATTAGATCCTTTAGCAACGGGTGTTCTTCCTATATGTTTAGGAAGAAGCACCAAAATAATTGATTTTATCATGGAAGGCAGGAAAACTTACAGAGTAAAGCTTGAACTGGGTGTTGTAACAGATACCTATGACTCTGAGGGGACCATAACAGAAAAAAATGATGTTTCTTTTGTTAATGAAAGAAACGTCATTTCTGTTATTAATTCATTTAAAGGAGATATCCTTCAGGAACCTCCCATGTACTCAGCTCTGAAACAAAATGGAGTAAGACTGTATGAACTAGCCAGAAAAGGAATTGAAGTTGAACGTGAGAAAAGACCGGTTACAATATATAGCATTGAAAATATCAATATTGATTTGCCTTACATCAGTATGGATGTAACCTGTTCCAAGGGAACATATATAAGAAGTTTATGCTTTGATATAGGGAGAGCACTTAAAACAGGTGCTGTCATGAGAGAGCTGAAAAGACTTGCAGCGGAACCTTTCAGGATAGAAAATTCTGTGGACTTGGATTCTTTAGATTTTGAAACCCTTAAAAAAAATATTGTATCCACTGAGGATGCCCTTTCTGCTTATGAAAGCCTTTTTCTTGAAGAAGGTTATGACAGGCTTCTGATTAATGGCGTAAAACTTCTTGATCCTAATTTCACTAAAAGTTCCTTTGATTTTAATAATATCTACAAGGTTTATTCTTATGAAAGAAAGTTTTTAGGACTTGGCAAAAGATGTGATGAAGGATTTAAACTTCTGAAAAATCTAATGGAGTAATACAAAAGGGGAATATAAATGTTAGTAATTGATGAAATTAATAGTGTAAATATTAAAGAAAGTACTTATATAGCATTAGGTAGTTTTGACGGTTTACATAAAGGCCATTTATCATTAATAAATAAAGCTAAGGAATTGGCACAAAAAAGCAATGGCAAAAGTATGGTATTCTCTTTTAGGAATCATCCGCTTTCATTAATTAAACCTGATTCAGCTCCAAAACTTCTAATGAGTAATGAGGATAAGATTAAAATACTGGAAGAATTAAACATTGACATATTCACTTTAGTTGATTTTGATGAAAAGTTTATGAAAATTGAGCCTGAAGATTTTGTTGCTTTATTATGCAGTAAATATAATGTTTCAGGAATAATTGTAGGGTTTAATTATAGATTTGGTTATAAAAATAAAGGCAATACAGACCTTCTCAAATCATTGGAAAATAAATATGGATATAAATTATATGTTTTAGATGCCTATACATATGAAAACAAAGTAGTCAGCTCCTCAAGAATAAGAAATGAAATAAGCAGAGGAAATGTGGAAAAAGCCAATAATATGCTTTCAAGAGCATATTCTCTGGAGGGTAAGGTTATTCACGGTAAAAAGTTAGGAAGGCAGCTTGGTTTTCCTACTGCCAATATGGACTTTTCACAAAGTTATGTTTTACCTAAAACCGGAGTGTATTATACAAATGCGCTGATAGATAATTCATTGTATAAGGGAATAACTTCAGTTGGACACAATCCCACAGTTCACGGAAATCATCTTACAATAGAGACTTATATTCTGGATTTTGAGCAGGATATTTATGATAAATCCTTAAGAATATTCTTTCTAAAAAGAATAAGAGATGAAAAAAAGTTCAATTCATTGGAAGAGTTAATAGAACAGCTGAATTCAGACAAAGAATTTGCTGTAAATGAAGCTTTAAGTTTTAATTTGTAAAAATTTATTTACAATGGAAACTACTTTTGCTATAATACTCACTAGGAACCTATTTCTAAGAATCAAGACTAGCCGACTTCTTCCTTGGAAATAGGGGATAAATTACGGAGGTGTTTTACACATGGATAAAGTTAAAAAGGCAGAAATAATCGCAAAATACGCAAGACATGAAGGAGATACTGGTTCTCCAGAAGTTCAAATTGCACTGTTAACTGAAAGAATAAATTCTTTAACAGATCATTTAAGAACACATAAAAAAGATCACCATTCAAGAAGAGGTCTTTTAATGATGGTTGGACAAAGAAGAGGTTTATTAAACTACCTTAACGGAATCGATATCGAAAGATACAGAACAATCATCCAACAATTAGGCTTAAGAAGATAATTGATAGAGCGGTTTATCCGCTCTATTGTTTTAGAAAAGTAAAATTTGTAAAATAATGTAGAATTTTGTATAACCTAAAGGAGGTTAATTTATGAGTCATATTCATCAAATAACTGTTGCAGGCAGAACTATGAAAGTAGAATTTGGCAGAGTCGGTAAATTATCTGATTGTGCTATATTCATGAGCTATGGTGATACAGTTGTTTTAACTAACGTTAATGCTTCAGAAAAGCCAAGAGAAGGAATAGACTTTTTCCCTTTAAGCGTTGAGTATGAGGAAAGACTTTATGCAGTAGGTAAAATTCCTGGCGGATTCATTAAAAGGGAAGGAAGACCTTCTGAAAATGCTATCTTAAACGGCAGAGCAATAGACAGACCTTTAAGACCTCTTTTCCCTGACGGATTAAGAAATGATGTGCAGGTTGTATGCACAGTAGTATCTGTTGAAAATGATAACCTTCCTGAAATTTTAGCTATTAATGCTGCATCTACAGCTCTTTGTTTATCAAGCATTCCTTTCACTACTCCTGTTGCAGCAGTTCAAGTAGGATTAATAGATGGAAACTTTATAATAAATCCTACATCTCAGGAAAGAGACCAATCAAAAATGTTCCTTACAGTATGTGCAACTAAAAACAGAGTTATGATGATAGAAGCCGGCGGAGAAGAGATACCGGAAGAAGTTATGATAAATGCTATAAATTTTGGATTTGAAGAATGTAAGAAGATAGCTCTTTTCCAGGAAGAATGCATGAAAATGTTCGGAAAAGAAAAGAAGGTTCTTGAATTACATAAACCGGATGAAGAACTAGTTAAAGAAGTAAGAGATTTTGCTTATGAAACACTTAAAGCTGCTATGTATATTATTGATAAAGATGAGAGAAACTTAGCAGTAGATGAAGCAAAGGGTAAAGTACTTGCTGCATTTAAGGAAAAATATCCTGATAAAATGGGCGACGTAGGAGAAATAGTATATAAGATTCAAAAAGAAATTGTTAGGCATATGTTATTAAAAGAACATAGAAGACCTGATGGAAGAAGATTTGACGAAGTAAGACCTATAGGCTGTGAAGTTGGAATATTGCCAAGAACTCACGGTTCAGGTATCTTTACAAGAGGACTTACACAAGTAATGACTGTAGCTACATTGGGTGCTATAGGAGATGTACAGATTCTGGATGGTATCGGTGAAGAAGTATCTAAGAGATATATGCATCACTATAATTTCCCTGCATACAGTGTAGGAGAAGTGAGACCATTAAGAGGTCCAGGCAGAAGAGAAATCGGTCACGGAGCTTTAGCTGAAAGAGCATTGGAACCATTGATTCCTTCAGAGGAGGAATTCCCATATACAATAAGATTGGTTTCTGAAGTGTTAAGTTCCAATGGATCAACTTCACAAGCATCTGTATGTGGATCAACACTTGCACTTCTGGATGCCGGTGTTCCTATAAAGAGACCAGCAGCAGGTATAGCAATGGGATTGATAACTTCTGAAGATTTATCTGAAGAAGGTGTAATAACAGATATTCAGGGAATTGAAGATTTCTTCGGAGATATGGATTTTAAGGTTGCAGGAACAACTGAAGGAATAACTTCAATCCAGGTTGACACTAAAATAGCTGGATTGTCTGAATATGTTATAAGAACAGCTATTGAAGATGCAAGAAAAGCGAGACTTGGAATACTGGAAAAAATCAAGGAATGCATTCCTGCTTCAAGGGAAGAAGTATCTGACTTCGCTCCTAAGACATCAGCAATGCAGATTGATCCTGATAAGATTAGAGATGTTATAGGTGCTGGCGGTAAAGTGATCAACAAGATAATTGCTGATACCGGTGTTAAGATAGATATAAAAGAAGATGGAAAGATATTCATATCTTCATCAGATTCATCTGGCGTAAAACAAGCGATGAAAATAATCGAAGGTTTGACAAAGGATGTTAAAGCAGGAGAAGTATATCTTGGAAAAGTAACTAAGATAGCTGCGTTTGGTGCTTTCGTTGAAGTTCTTCCAGGTAAAGAAGGTCTTGTTCACATTTCAAAACTGGATGTAAATAGAGTAAATAAAGTTGAGGATGTTGTATCTGTCGGAGATGAGATATTAGTAAAAGTTACTGAAATTGACCCACAGGGAAGAATAAACCTTTCTAGAAAAGATGCAATTGTAGATACAGACAAAAAAGATGAAGAATAAATAGAAAGGCAATTATTTGCCTTTCTATTTTTTTAATGGAGGCCATATGTATAATTTATATACTTTGAAAAACGGATTAAGGATAGTATCAGAAAAACTTGATTATATAAACTCTGTAAGTATAGGTGTATTAGTTAATAACGGATCCAGAAATGAACATCCGGGCATAAATGGAATATCCCATTTCCTTGAGCATATGCTTTTTAAGGGGACTCACAAAAGGACTTCGAAAGAAATTGTAGAGCAGATAGAAAATGTAGGGGGACAAATCAATGCGTATACCAGCAAAGAAGCAACCTGCTATTATATAAAAGCTCTCAATACGCATTTAGAACTTTCAATTGATATCTTATCTGATATGCTTTTAAATTCCAAATTTGATGATGGTGAAATATCAAAAGAAAAAAGCGTAGTAATTGAAGAAATATATATGAATGAAGATATGCCGGAGGAAGTTTTGGGAGATGTACACGCGAAAGCAGCCTTCGGAGATGATCCTTTATCTTATCCTATCTTAGGAAGTCCTGAAACTGTGAGCAGTTTTGATTCCAGGGGATTGAAAAGTTTTATAAAAGAAAACTATACAGCACGAAACACTGTAATTTCCATATGTGGTAATTTTGATGAAAAAGAATTAAAAATATTGCTGGAAAATTACTTTGACAGCTATCTGGATTCCTCTGAAAAATCCTTTGAATATAATAAACCTCAGTTTTTAAACAATTTTTTATTTACCGAAAAAAACATAGAGCAGCTGCATATGAATTTCGGTCTTAAGGGTATTGCCCATGGAGCTGAAAAAGGTTATAACCTGGTACTTTTAAATAATATACTGGGTGGAGGAGCTTCTTCAATTTTGTTTCAGAAGGTAAGGGAAGAGATGGGCCTTTGTTATTCTATATACTCATATCTTATGCCATTTGAAAATATAGGATCTTTAAATGTATATATAGGGTTAAGCCCAAGTTGTGCGGATATAGCCATTTCGGCAATAAAGGAACAGTTGGAAGCCTTTAAGACTCTTGAATTATCTAAAGATGAGATTGCCATTAATAAAGAAAAAATAAAAGCTCATTATATACTTGGTTTGGAAAGCACCTCTTCAAGGATGTTTAACAACGGAAAATCTGTATTGTATCAAAACAAAATAAATACGCCTGAAGACATAATTAAAAAAGTCGACAGGATAAATATAGATTCAATAAAGGAAGTACAGGAGTTATGCTTTACTGATGGAATAATTAATGGTGCTTTTGTAGGAAAGAATATTTCACTTGATAAACTGGGTATTCAATGTGAAAGGAAAGTCTGCCCATATGAGACTTTAAATTCCGGTTTAGTATACAAGTAAAATATTCTTTATAATAAACCAGTTATAATAACTCTCCTTAAATCATATTATTTTTTAAGGAGGGGTTCTTATGAATGAAAATATCAAACTTTTAAGTGAAATAGAAGGTTATGAAATAATTAACGTAAATGATGGAGAAAAATACAACTATTTATCAAACAACGACATTATTATAGATGATAACGGGAATCTCAGATTTTTAATTATTAATTTAAATAAATCTAAATTCACTTTTTTAGGAGGAAATGAATTTTTAGAAATACCATGGGAATACGTAAAGAAAATCGGAGCTAGAACTATAATTCTGGATGTTGAGGAAGAAAATGTAAAGCATGCAAGATTATAGTGCAAAAAGGAAGTGCATATTTTGAAATATTTAGTTCAAAAGTTTGGAGGAACATCTGTTTCAACTAAAGAAAAAAGAAAAGCTGCTGCAGAAAAGGTTAAGAGCGCTTTAGATGCAGGTTACTTTCCTATAGTAGTTGTGTCTGCCATGGGGAGGAAAGGTGATCCCTATTCAACAGATACCCTCCTGTCTTTATTTGATGATGGGTTTAAGGAACAAAACAAGCAAGCTGCAGATTTGCTTATGTGCTGCGGAGAAATGATAAGTGCTGCAGTGATGTGCAGTGAGTTAAACAATAACGGAATATCTGCTCTTCCAATGACAGGCGGACAAGCTGGAATTATTACCAATGACGATTTCAGCAATGCAGAAGCCCTAAGAGTAAATACCCAGCTTATTAATGAGACTGCTGCCAAGGGATTTATTCCAGTTATTACAGGATTTCAGGGAATGACAGAGAAAGGTTTTTTCACTACATTAGGCAGAGGGGGAAGTGATACATCCGCCTCTTTAATCGGTGTTGCGTCAAAAGCTGAGGAAATTCAGATATATACTGATGTTGATGGTATAATGACTGCAGACCCGAGAATTGTTCAGGATGCATCCCTTATTGATGTAATAAGTTATTCAGAGGTATTTCAGCTTGCAGATCAGGGAGCCAAAGTAATCCATCCTAAGGCCGTTGAAATTGCAATGAGAGGAAATGTTCCCCTGGTAATTAAAAATACATTAAATGATTCAGAAGGAACATTAATAAACAGCCTGGGCGATTTAAACAAATCCAGGATTATTACAGGAATTACTTATATGAATGACAGAACTCAGGTTTCTATAAAACTGGAAGACAATATGTCTAACATACACTATAAGGATTTGTTGGACATTGTTGCCGGCAATAATATTAGTTTAGATTTAATAAATATTTTCCCAAAAGAAAAAATATTTACAATTGACAGCAGCAAGAACAGCAGTTTAGGGCAAATTTTAAAAGATATAGATATTAAGTATACTTTTACGGAAAATTGCAGCAAAATTTCTGTCATAGGTTCAAGAATGGCAGGAATACCTGGAGTAATGGCTAAAATAATAAAAGCTTTAAGCGATAATAATATTGAGGTTCTTCAGACTGCTGACTCCCATATGACAATATGGTGTCTGATAAACAGCGCTTATGTAAAGGAAGCTTTAAATGTTCTGCATAATACTTTTCAGTTAAGCTAGGTAAGAACATTAATGCTTTCTATATAGTATAAAAATATTTTTCCTGTACAAAATATAATGGTATAGGAGGAATGGATTTTATGCGTTATGAAAGTCATTTATGTTGTAATAATAACTTTGAAACAAAAAGTTGTTCCGATACTAATAAGCAGGAAAATAAAAATATTGAAGCGATAAAAGAATTTGGAACCTTGGAACCTGCAAATAACGATTCCAGAATTCAAGTCATATCTATAATCGGTCAAATTGAAGGTCATACAGTTTTGCCGCCTACTGCCAAGACAACAAAATATGAACATATTATTCCGGAACTCATTGCAATTGAACAAAATATCAACGTTAAGGGAGTATTGATAATTCTCAACACAGTGGGAGGAGATGTAGAAGCAGGCTTAGCAATTGCTGAGATGATAAACAGCCTCTCAAAACCTACAGTATCACTGGTAATAGGAGGGGGTCATTCAATAGGTGTGCCTTTGGCCACTTCTGCAAAATACTCCTTTATTTCACCTTCAGCAACAATGATAATTCACCCTATAAGAATGAATGGACTCGTTATTGGTGTGCCACAGACCTTTGATTATTTTAAAAAGATGCAGCAGCGAATAAATGACTTCATTATCAGAACTTCTGATATAAAAAGGGAGAAGTTAAACAGGCTTATGCTTGAGACAGATGAACTGTTGAATGATATGGGAACTATTCTTATTGGAAAAGATGCTGTAGATATAGGTTTAATAGATGAGGTCGGCGGAGCAAAATCTGCTTTAGATAAACTTGAGTCTATGATAAAATAGAATTATTAAATAAACCATAGGACTTCCTATGGTTTATTTATCTAAAAAGGATATTACTAAACAATATAGAATAGAAAAGATAGGGGTGATAAAATGGCGAAAAGAAACATAAAAGCTAAAAGGGGCAGAGAAACAAGGTCAACCCAACACTCGGAAATAAGAGGTTTGATATGGATAGTAACCGGATTTATTTTAATCATGGGTATTTATACTGATTCTGCAGGATATTTTTCCCTTATCTCAAAGAAAATATTATTCACACTGTTAGGAATCGGAGCATTCATGCTACCATTATATTTTGTATATATAGGCGTGCTGATTATATATAATAAAGGAGTATTGAAGCTGGGATATAAATTTTATGAAGTAACCTCTTTAGTTATTAACACATTGCTTCTGGTATCATCCATTAACCTGAATTCAAAGTATTCTTCAACAGATGGACTGATGAGTGTTATGGGAGAAATATTTACAACCCCTTCTCCTCTTGATGGCGGAGTTTTAGGAGTTTTAATAGCATATCCATTATATAAACTATTTGGATTTATTGGTTCTCTTATATTATATATCTCAATATATATAATCTGCGTAATAATAATTTTCAATCTTTCACTGCGTGATATTGGAAAAGATATAAAAGAAAGAAGCAGAAAAGTCAAGAAAGACTTAAAAGCAAAAAACAATTCCAGAATTGATAGACAAGCTGATATTCGCATAGAAACTAATACTGTTAAAAATGAAAATGAATATATAGATGGAATAAACAAGAAGATTAAGATTCTCGACTTTATGAAAAATGCTGATATCCATAGTGAATACACAGAAGAAAACAAAGGGGAGCAAATATCAATTTTTCAAATGGGTGATCATGAGGATTTACCGGCTACCATGAAAAAAGAAGACAACAAAAAATTGGAAGGTGAAATAAAAGAAGATATAAACAGAGAAATCATTGAAAAGATTTCTGAAGTGAAAACTGAAAAACAATATGTAATACCAGGATTAGAATACCTGAATACCAACAGCGGACTTAAAATCAATAAGGAAGATAAAAAGGAACTGATAGCTTCAGCTACTAAACTGGAGGAGACATTAAATTCCTTCGGAGTGGAGGCTAAAGTTCTTCAGGTAACTAAAGGCCCTGCTGTAACCAGATATGAAATCCAGCCAAGTGCAGGGGTAAAGGTTTCTAAAATAGTTAATCTCTCTGATGATATTTCCTTAAGTCTGGCTGCTTCAGGTGTGAGAATTGAGGCTCCTATTCCCGGCAAATCAGCAATAGGTATTGAAGTTCCAAATAAAACAATAACACCTGTGTTTTTACGTGAAGTCCTGGAATCAAATGAATTCAAATCTTCTAAAAGTGAAATAGCCTTTGCATTAGGAAAAGATATTTCAGGTCAATGTATTGTTGCGGATTTAAGCAAGATGCCTCACATTCTTATTGCCGGGGCAACCGGTTCAGGAAAATCTGTGTGTATAAACTCTCTCATTATGAGCATTTTATATAAATATTCTCCTGATGAAGTATCTTTGCTCATGGTGGATCCCAAAGTTGTAGAGCTCAATGTATATAATGGAATCCCTCACTTGCTGATACCCGTTGTCACTGACCCTAAAAAAGCTGCAGGGGCCTTAAACTGGGCTGTAAATGAAATGACAAGGAGATATAAGCTTTTTGCAGATTCAGGGGCACGTAATATTCAATCATATAATTCCCTTTTTGAGAAGGGCCAGATTGAATCCAAACTTCCGTATATAGTGATCATAGTTGATGAGCTTGCAGATTTAATGATGGTTTGTCCAAATGATGTAGAAGAATATATTGCAAGGCTGGCGCAAATGGCAAGAGCTGCAGGAATGCATCTGGTTCTTGCAACCCAGAGACCGTCAGTTGATGTTATTACAGGGGTTATAAAAGCAAATATCCCCTCAAGAATATCCTTTGCAGTTTCCTCTCAGGTTGATTCCAGAACAATCCTGGATTCTTCCGGGGCTGAAAAATTACTGGGTAAAGGAGATATGCTTTTCTATCCGGTAGGCGAATCAAAGCCTCTAAGAATTCAGGGAGCATTTATATCAGAAGATGAGGTTGAAAAGGTTGTGTCATTTATAAAGTCGGAAGAGGAGGGAATTCAATATAAAGAGGAAATATTGGATCATATAAATAACGAATCTCCAGACAGCAAGTCAGTTTCAGAGGATGATGCAGATGATTTGCTGGAAGAAGCCATGAACATCGTCATTGAGAGTGGGCAAGCATCTGCTTCATATATACAAAGACGGTTGAGAATAGGCTTTAACAGAGCTGCCAGAATTATTGACCAACTGGAGGAAAGAGGTGTAATTTCTTCCAAAGATGGTTCCAAACCAAGACAGGTTTTGGTTCCAAAAAATCAATTCAAAGAATATTAATTAAAAAGCACTTGTTTTAAAATGTAAAGAGTTTTAAAATTAAATTTGTAATTTACGTAACATAGGAGGAAGAACTTTGACAAAATATAAGGTAGGCCTGGTAAGTTTAGGCTGTGATAAGAATAGAGTGGATTCGGAAATTTTATTGGGAGAAATGAAAACTTCATACGATCTTACCAATGACCCTAAAGAAGCAGAAATAATAATCGTGAATACCTGCGGATTTATTGAGACTGCAAAACAGGAATCCATAGAAACTATATTGGAAATGGCAAAATACAAAAACAAGCATAATTGCAAACTTCTTATTGCTACAGGATGTTTAACCCAAAGGTATGGAAAGGATCTTCAGGAGCTGATGCCTGAAATAGATATCATGCTTGGAGTGAATGACTACAAAAAACTTAACGAATATATTGAAGACTTCATAGCAAATAATGAAAGAATAGTATCTGTCAATTATTCTGACAGCAATATAAATGAAGGCATAAGAATAATTACAACTCAAAAGTCAACTGCATATATAAGAATAGCTGAAGGATGCGATAATTTCTGTACCTACTGCGTTATTCCAAAAATCAGAGGGAAATTCAGAAGCAGACCTGTTGAAGCCATTGTCGAGGAAGCTGAATTGCTTGTTAAAGCAGGAGTAAAGGAAATAATTCTTGTAGCTCAGGATACAACACGCTATGGTGAGGATTTATACGGAGAAAGGAAACTTCCGGAACTTATGAAGAACCTTTGCAGAATAGATGATTTGAAGTGGCTCAGGGTAATGTACTGCTATCCTGAAGAAATAACTGATGAACTGATAGATGTTATGGCTTCAGAAGAAAAGATATGTAAATACATTGACATGCCTCTGCAGCATATTTCTTCAAAGATATTAAAGCGTATGGGAAGAAGAACATCAAAAGAGTATGTTTTGAACAAAATCGAATCAATAAGAAAAGCAATTCCTGATGTAACACTAAGAACTTCACTGATTGTAGGTTTTCCAGGTGAAAAAGATGAAGATTTTGAAGAATTAAAAGACTTTCTTGTTAATTATAAACTGGAAAAGGTAGGGGTTTTTAAATATTCTCAGGAAGAAGGAACCCCGGCCTCTATTATGGACAATCAGGTTCCTGAAGAGCTGAAAACCAAGAGAGAAGAAGCATTAATGATGGTACAGCAAGCAGTATCCTCAGAAATAAATAGTTTGAAAATTGGAAGAATCTATGATATTCTGGTTGAAGGACATAATGGAGAATATTACTTTGGCAGAAGTAAAGAGATGGCTCCGGAGATTGATGGAAATGTTTTTATTAATAGTGAGAACTTAAACATCGGAGAATTCGTAAAAGTTAAAATTATTGAAGCATTAGAATATGATTTATTAGGAGTTGTTTTTGATGAATCTAGCAAATAAGTTGACAATTATCAGAATAATTTTAGTACCAATATTTTTACTGTTTATTGCATTGAAAGTAAGTTATGGAACATACATTGCCACGTTTATTTTCATTCTGGCATCTTTGACAGATAAACTTGATGGATATATCGCAAGGAGCAGGAATCAGATTACAACTTTCGGGAAGTTTATGGATCCATTAGCGGATAAGCTTTTAGTTACATCTGCATTGATTTCATTAGTGGAACTGCATATAATCCCAGGTTGGGCAGCAGTTATCATAATTGCAAGAGAATTTGCAGTTTCAGGGTTAAGAACCATTGCAGCTGCTGATGGAGTTGTAATTGCAGCTTCCTGGTGGGGAAAAATAAAAACGGTTATTCAGATAATTGCAATCATAGCCTTATTACTTGAAGTAAATATAAATAATTCAGATGTTTTACTGGATGCCTTTGTAAAAAATCAGTTTTTGAATTATGTTTATGTTTATCTTCCTGATATATTATTATACATGGCTGTAGCCATCACAATAATTTCAGGTGCTGATTATTTCAGAAAAAATAAAAATGCAATAAATACAAATAAGTAGAATATTAACCTTAAAACTGAACATAATTTAGATAAAAGTTCCAATTAGTATTGGAACTTTTATAATATAGTCTAAAAATTAAAAGATAATATTATGCGTATTATTGACTTTGATAACTAAGTTAATTATAATAAAAGTAGAACAAATGTTCGGGAAAGGATTTGAAAGCAATGGCAAATTTAGATATGGATAAATTAAAAGCAATAGAAGCTGCAATGAGTCAAATAGAAAAACAATTCGGTAAAGGCTCAATAATGAAGCTTGGTGATCATAAAAACATGAAGATTGATGCTATATCAACAGGATGTCTTGACCTGGATATAGCTTTAGGAATAGGTGGAGTGCCAAGAGGCAGAATCATAGAGATATATGGGCCTGAAAGTTCGGGTAAAACCACAGTAGCCCTTCAAATAGCTGCAGAGGCTCAAAAAGCTGGGGGAGCTGTAGGTTACATAGATGCTGAGCATGCGTTGGATCCTCTTTATGCGCGCAACTTAGGAGTTGATACTGATAACCTTATAGTATCTCAGCCTGATACTGGAGAGCAGGCTCTTGAAATAGCAGAAGCTTTAGTGCGTTCCGGAGCTGTCGACGTAATTGTTGTTGACTCTGTTGCTGCCTTGGTTCCAAGAGCTGAAATTGAAGGGGAAATGGGTGACTCACATGTGGGGCTTCAGGCTAGATTGATGTCTCAGGCTTTGAGAAAACTTGCAGGATCATTAAACAAATCTAATTGTGTGGCTGTATTTATAAACCAGTTAAGAGAAAAGATAGGAGTTATGTTCGGTAACCCTGAGACAACACCTGGTGGAAGAGCACTTAAATTCTATGCCTCTGTAAGAATGGACATAAGAAGAATTGATTCAATTAAGCAGGGGGACAACATAGTCGGTAACAGAACCCGTGTAAAGGTCATAAAGAACAAAGTTGCGCCGCCTTTTAAACAAGCTGAGTTTGATATAATGTACAACGAAGGTATATCAAGAGAAGGTAATATAGTAGATGTGGGTGTTAAAGAAGAGATAATACAAAAAAGCGGAGCCTGGTTTTCTTATGGTGATGTAAGGTTAGGACAGGGAAGAGAAAATGCTAAACAATTCCTTAAAGAAAATCCTGAATTATCTTTGGAAATAGAAAATAAGATCAGGACAAAGTATGAATTGCCACTAGCTGCAGTACCTAATAAAAAAGGAAAAGAAAAAGCTAAGGAAACTGAGGCAAAGAAATCAGAATAAAAATTTTAACAGAAAATAATTTAAATTAACTGATGACAAATAGTAAATAGTGTGTTAAAATATGTACAATTTAATAAATTATAATTGCAAAGGTGCAGTGAATTATCACTGCACCTTTTTCTTTTCAGGAGGTATATATGAATAAGATAGCAGTATTTATGGATAACAGGGGAATTACAACAAGCTTTGATAATAAAGGAATAATTAAAATTTTTTCAAATGAGTTTGAAAGATGGGAGGTAACAAAGGAGTTTAAAGTTGAAGAGCCTAATTTATACAGGCTTAGTGAAGTGCGTGCACGTTTCGAGAAAATAAGCAGCTATCTGGAAGATTGTGATATAATTGTGGGCCAGAAAATATCCGGCATAGCTTACAATGTATTCAGCACAAATAACCTCGTTGTTTGGGAATGTGATGGACGGCCTGAAAACTTTCTCGATTTTATAGTTATGGAAGAAGAAAAATGCATAGAACGCAACAATTCCAAGAAGACTGAGGCTGATATTATAAAGGAACATATAATAAGGGTAAGTGACAGGGCTTACAGAATTAATTTAAAAGAAATTCAATCAAAATTTGAAACTATTTCATCCAAGAAAGTAGTAATTCCTTTTTTAGAAAACTGGGATTATACGGAGGCAGAGATTATATGCAGTCATATACCGCCATGGCTGGAAGGTAAAATTAATACACTTTGCTTAAGGATGAACACTGAGCAGGCTGCTTCAAATGAATATAAGTTAAAAATATATAAATAGCAGATAAATAGGGGGGAAATCATGAAATATTATAATTCTAAATATGGAAAATTAGGTGGGTTTACATCTGTTGAGGCATATCCTGATGGACAGATAAAAGATTGTATTTTAGAAGAATCAAATATGATTCTGACACCTTATGGTAAATTGGTTCCCCAATTTGAACAGGATGGAGTCAGAAGAAAATACACATACTCTTTATCGTTCTATAAAGATGGAAACATTAAAGGAATCTCATTAAATGATCAGACAAAAATAAATACAAGAATTGGGGTCTTTGAGGCAGAAAAGATTACCTTTTATGAAAATGGCTCAATTAAAAGGCTGTTTCCCTTAAACGGGAAAATAAGTGGTTACTGGACGGAAGAAAATGAATGTGATTTAGCTAAGGAGTATGTGTTTGAAAGTTCATTAGGAACCTTAAGATGCAAGGTGATTTCTATTCAATTCTATGAGAATGAAAGTTTAAAAAGTATTACCTTATGGCCTAATGAAATATTAGAGCTAAATACTGTAGATAATAAAATAAAAGTCAGAACAGGAATCTCATTTTATGAGAATGGTTTATTAAAATCCTGTGAACCGGCAGAAATAACACCCGTAAATACTGCTATAGGTACTATGATGGCATATGATACTAATTCTTTAGGAATACACGGGGAAAGAAATTCTTTGGTGTTTGATAAATCCGGAAATGTAAAATCACTGATCTCCTCCACTGATAAAATCGAAGTCGTAATAAAGAACAAGGAGAAAGTTGTTTATATACCAGGGGAAAAAACTAACTTGTTTAATAATTTCATAAAGGATATTATCCCTCTTAAAATCGAATTTTTGGATAAAACAGTGAGGATTAATGGAGATAGTTATTTAATTCATGAGGCTTCATTTAAAATAACCAATAATTACAAAAAAATAAAGGTTGCGCAATCAAATTGTTCCAGTTGTTCCAGTTGCGAACTTAAAAATACCGGTATTGAAATTGTTGTATAGAAGCATAGAGTACTTATTAGTACTCTATGCTTAAAAAACTTTCTTAAACTTGTAGTAGCTTGACATAAGGAACAATTTGCTATACAATAAAAACAACTACTGGTTTATCAAATTCACTTATTACAGTGAGAATATATATGACACCTTTCTACGCTATCTTATTTAAATTTTATATAAATTAAAATAGATGCGAAGGAGGTGTTTTAAATGGAAATGCAAATGAAACTTATATTAATAGATATAGTGGTATTGGCTATATTAGCAGTGACTACATATACAATTATAAAAAGGGTTTCAAGAAATAAGGTTGAAAACTTAGAAAAAGAGGCGACTGAACTTCTGGAAAATTCCAAAAGAGAAGTAGAATCCTTAAAAAAGGAGGCTATTTTAGAGGCAAAAGAGGAAGTTCACAGGCTGAGAAATGATTTTGAAAGAGATTCAAGAGAAAGAAGAAATGAAATTCAAAGACTTGAAAGAAGATTGATTCAAAGAGAAGAAACACTTGACAAAAAGAGTGAAGTGTTAGAAAAGAAAGAAGAGACCATTAACAAAAGAATTCAAGAAATTGATGTAATGGAAGCTGATGTTCAGGATTTGTTAAAGCAAAGAAGAGAGGAACTGGAACGAGTATCCGGTTTGAGTTCTGAAGATGCTAAACAAATCTTATTAGATGAAGTAAATAAAGAAATCAAACATGAAGCTACTGTTATGATTAAAGAAGTTGAAACAAAGGCCAAGGAAGAGGCAGAAAAGAGATCAAGAGAAATTATTACTACAGCTATTCAAAGATGTGCTGCAGATCACGTTTCTGAAACAACAGTACATGTTGTTACCCTTCCAAATGATGAAATGAAAGGCCGAATCATAGGAAGAGAAGGAAGAAATATCAGAACCTTGGAAACTCTTACAGGAGTGGATCTTATTATAGATGATACTCCAGAGGCTGTAATATTATCAAGCTTCGATCCTATTAGAAGAGAAGTAGCTAGATTAGCATTGGAAAAATTAATAGTAGACGGTAGAATACACCCTGCTAGAATTGAAGAAATGGTTGAAAGAGCTACAAAAGATGTAGAAAACGATATAAAAGAAGAAGGCGAACAGGCTACTTTCGAAACTGGTGTACATGGTTTACATCCAGAGATTATAAAATTGTTAGGTAGATTAAAATACAGAACAAGTTATGGTCAGAATGTTTTGAAGCATTCAATTGAAGTTGCTTATTTAGCCGGATTGATGGCTTCTGAGTTAGGACTTGATGTCAATATTGCAAAAAGAGCTGGTTTGCTCCACGATATAGGTAAAGGAGTGGATCAAGAATACGAAGGCCCTCATGCATTAATTGGAGGCGACTTGGCAAAAAAATATCATGAATCCCCTGTGGTTGTAAATGCTATTATGGCTCACCATGGAGATGTTGATATGATTTCCCTTGAAGCGGTGTTGGTTCAGGCAGCTGATGCAATTTCAGCAGCAAGACCTGGTGCCAGAAGAGAAACTTTAGAAGCATATATCAAGAGGCTGGAAAAGCTGGAAGAGATTGCAAACTCATATGAAGGCGTAGAAAAGTCATATGCCATTCAAGCTGGAAGAGAAATTAGAATTATGGTTAAACCAGATCAAGTCGATGATATATTGGCAGTTGAAATGGCACGAAATATCGTTAAGAGTATTGAAGAAGAGTTAGAATATCCTGGACAGATTAAAGTAAATGTGATTAGGGAAACTCGTGCTGTAGAATATGCGAAATAATCGAAACAGATAAATACATTTTGCGAAAGCAAAATGTATTTTATTTTTTTATTCTTAATAACCTCCTTGATGATCTTAAAAAAAATAATTAATAAAGAAGGAATTAACTTAAATACATAGAATATATATTACGATGTGAAATTACTTGCATCGATATGTAAACGTATGCCGATACAGTATAACTAGGAGGTCGAAATAATGGAAGTATTAAAAGTATCAACAAAATCTAATCCAAATTCAGTTGCAGGTGCACTGGCAGCAATAATCAAAGAAAAAAACATAGTAGAAATCCAAGCTGTTGGAGCAGGGGCTATAAATCAGGCAGTTAAGGCAATTGCCATTGCAAGAGGCTTTGTTGCTCCTATAGGGAAAGATATAGTATGTGTTCCGGCTTTCACAGATATCCAAATTGATGGTGAGGAAAGAACAGCGATTAAGCTTATAGTACAGCCACGATAAAATGATTAAGTATTTTTCTTTGAACAAAACTCAACTTTGGTTGGGTTTTTTTATCGTATAGGAAAGAATGAAAGGGGTGCAGAGGAAACTTCATTTAAATTTATATCCTGCTTAAATTAATGATATTTGTGGTAATATATAAGTATAGAACAATATGTTTGAAGAGATGTGATGAAAATGAAGTACATGAGAAAATATGTATTAATCAGAGTTGTTTTTATGCTTTTTGCGGCAGCTGTACAATTACTTCTCTTTATGGGAACTGTAGCAAGACTCAATGATTACTTTTCTTTCTTTTATAGCGGAAGCTTAGTTATTAGTCTGACATCAGTGTTATTGATTATAAATAATAGAAGCAATCCTTCGTATAAGATTGCATGGATTATACCGATAACGTTGTTTCCTTTTTTTGGGGTGTTATTATATATTTTTTTAAGCAGGAATAAGTTAACAGGAAGAATAAAGAATCGAATGAAATTCATTGAAGATAAAACAAGAGCGATTCTGACACCTCAGCAGGCTATTTTGGATGAAATAGGAGTACATAGTAAAATTGCTGCCATTCAGTCAAGATATATTCAGGATTATGCTTTTTATCCTCCTCATAAATATACTGAATGTGAGTATGAGTCCCTGGGGGAAATGCATTTCCGGAGACTTAAGGAAGAGCTGCTGAAAGCGGAACATTACATATTTTTAGAATATTTTATTCTTAAAGAAGGCATTATGTGGAACAGCATACTTGGTATACTGAAAGATAAAGTTAAACAGGGAGTGGATGTCCGTATTATATATGATGATTTGGGCTGTATAGGTACGTTACCCTACAGATATGATAAGACTTTGGAAGAAATGGGTATCAACTGCTGTATATTCAATCCTTTAATCCCTGTATTATCTTTAAGATTCAGTAACAGGGATCACCGTAAAATTGTGATAATTGATGGCATTACAGGATTTACCGGAGGAATTAATCTTGCGGATGAATACATAAATGTAGTTCAAAAGTATGGCCATTGGAAAGACACTGCAATTATGATTAAGGGAGATGCAGTCTGGAATCTCACTGTAATGTTCCTTTCCATGTGGGACTATCTGAAAGGAATAGATGAGGATTTTAATGAGTTTAAGAATAATATTCCTCTGGAGATGAAAAAATTCCAGGATGGATACGTTCAGCCTTTTGGAGACAGTCCGTTGGATGAGGAGGCTGTTGGTGAGATAGTATATCTTAATCTGATAAACAGGGCAAGCAAATATGTCTACATTACGACTCCATATCTGATCATAGGGGATGAAATGGTAACAGCCCTGACTGCTGCAGCAAAAGGAGGAATTGATATCCGGATAATTACTCCGTATTGCGGTGACAAATGGTATGTTCATTCGGTTACAAGATCCTACTACAGAACTCTTATTGAAAGTGGTGTTAAAATTTATGAATATATACCAGGTTTTATCCATTCAAAAACTTATGTTGCAGATGATGAATATGGGGTTGTAGGAACCATAAACATGGATTTCCAGAGCTTGTACATGCTTTTTGAATGCGGAGTATGGCTGTATAAAAATAGCAGTATAATTGATATAAAAAAGATTTTATTGACACTTTAAAACTGTGCAGACAGGTTACTAAGGAAGATTTACATAATGTCAGGTGGTACTCTACATTCATCAGGTCAGTGCTTCGGATTTTTGCCCCGTTGATGTAGTACAGCTATAAAGTGGTAAAATATTGGAGGGAGTCTCAAGAGTAAATTTTGACCAAGCTTTTCTAAATAACCACTAGAAAACGTTTGCAAAGCTATGATGAATTGATTAAGAGATAATAATTATAAAAGGGGCGGTTTATGTGAAAAATACTTATAGATGTGTTATTTGTGGTTACATTTATGTGGAAACTAATCCACCTGAAATTTGTCCTATTTGCGGAGCGTCTTCCTCTGAGTTTGAACTTCTTAGGGAAACTGAAAAAGCCGGTTTTGATGCATCTGATTTAAGTGAAGAAAATATGGTGAATACTGAAAAAATCAGAGTGCTGATTATTGGCAGTGGAATTGCTGGAATTTCCGCTGCAGAAGAAATAAGAAAACTTTCTAAAGAAGCAGAGATTACAATAGTATCTGCAGAAAAAACCTTCCATATTATCGTCTGAAGTTGCCGGTGCCATTGGTAAAAGAGGGGTTAAGGTAATACTTTTAGAAGGAGCAGAGTGGTTGATGCCCAAACAGCTGAATAAAAAAGCAGCTGGAATCCTGAAAAATTATTTAAAGGAAATTGGTGTTGAGGTAAGGGAAAAATAAAGGTAAGAGAAATTATCGGAAAGGATTTCTGTGAGGGAGTAACGCTTGAGGATGGGGAAGTCTTAAATTCAGAGATTATTATAATTACAGCTGGTGTACGACCTAATACATATCTTTCAGAAAAAGCAGCCTTGAAAGTCAATCAGGGGCTTCAGGTAAACAATTATATGGAAACCTCAGATAATAATATCTTTGGTGCCGGAGACGTGACAGAATACAAAGGAATCCTGTATGGATTATGGAACGCTGCTCAGTATCAAGGTAAAACTGCAGCTCAAAATGCTCTTGGAAAGGAAATACAGTTTGGTGGAATTTCCAGATCAAATGTGCTGAAGGTACTTGGTTTGGATATGTTCAGCATTGGAGAGTTCACATCTCTTGATGCAAGTTATTATCAGTACGAAAAGGAAAATCACAGCAGGTACTGCAATTTTATATTAAGAGAAGGAAAGATGGTAGGAAGTATTATCCAAAGACTTTTACAAGAAATTTAAACCATAAGTATAATTAATATTTTTAAAGACATAATAATATTAAAAGGGTGGTGTTATATAGCACCACCCTTCTTTTACCTAAATTAGTTTAAACGAAAGAAAGGAGAAGGGAAATTATGAAAAATAAGCCAGATGACAGAAGTGATAATGTTGAAAAAATTCAGGAGAATATCAGCAATACTATTGAAAATTGCAGACTTGCAGAAGAAATGATCAATAAAACTGATGATGATAAGATGAAGCAGGATCTGGAAGAAAAAAATGAGAGAAGAGAAGAAGCACTTCATGCATTGAGAAAAGAAATAAGGGATGAAGCTATTAACCAAAAAGTGAATCATGACTGACAATTTATAGTTATCAAAAAAATATGGGAAACATCATATTTTTTCAGGTGTTTCCCAATTAGAAAATATTTAAAGTGATTTTCCGAATCTTTTTCTATATCCGCATTTTCTGCACAATTCTTCAACAGCCTTCCTGGCAGAAAAGCCTTCAAAGATAGCAGCAGCACGGGAATCTTCGATTATTTCTGAAAAATCCTTATTATTTACGTTGCCCAGGTTTATTATTCCTTCACCGTCCAGGCAACAAGGAACTACAGTTCCGTCAACTAAGATTCCGGCATGACTTCTTAAGGCATAACAGAAACCTTTTCCGTCGTCTTCTTCTGCGTTAAGGTCCGGCCAATCAAACTCATAGTCTTGATTTAAATATACCTTGTTCTTTATTTTAATTCCCCTTCCTGGAGTTACCTGTTCCTCTATCTTATATGGAAGAGAAAATTCTTTTTCAATAATTTCAAGTATTTCACGATTTTTTTCCCTTTGAGTATTTGTTAAGTTATCTTCTGATAAATTCCATAATCTGAATGCTGATATAATATTCATGGATTGAGCCTTAGTGACAAAGGAAAGAATGTTTCCAATATACTCATTTTTATCTGCAGACTTCTCGTTTCCATCAAAACTGTGCAGTGAAAAATTAATCTGCCTAAGAGCCGGTTTCATCAATAATTTATTTTCAGCCTGCTTGATAAGAGTTCCATTAGTGGTTAAATTTACCTTGAACCCCTTTTCATGGCTCAGGTCCAGAAACTTGTCTATTTCAGGATGCAGCAAAGGTTCTCCTTTTATATGCAGGTATATATAATCGGTAAAAGGCTTTATCTGATCTAATATTTTGCTGAAGGTATCAATCTTCATAAACTCCGGGGTTCGCTTTGTCTGGGGGCAAAATTCACATGAAAGGTTACAGACATTTGTAATTTCAATATATATTTTCTTAAATCTCTTCATTAATTAAACTCCATTTCTGCTGTAGTGTGTATAAATTTTTTCCCTATATTTGAGGATACCATCTTTTTCTCATGGGTACAACTATGTAAAAAGCATTAATGTTCTTATATTGCACAACAATGCTCTTAAATACTATACTCGTAAATTAGTATAAATAATAAGTTCACAAACAAGAACAGAGTTATTCAAAAAATATTTTGCAAAAAAAACAATAGGAAAAGAGAAGGTAAACCTTGCTGGTAAAATAAGGTATGCATCTAAAATGTCCGAACAACCTTGAATAGTAGAATATTACATTATATAATACTAGAGTAAAAAGAAAAAGTAAAAGGAGTACATAAATGAGAGCAGTATATAAAAATCCAAAGGAGTTAGCAACATTTATAAAGGATTCTGTAGATTCATATT
>JBEHWK010000010.1:0-49208 GCA_040217795.1 Clostridiaceae bacterium | reverse complement strand
CCATCCTATGAAACCCCTGCTGAAATAAAGATGATAAGAACTTTAGGCGGAGACGCTGTTGGGATGTCCACTATACCTGAAGTAATAATTGCAAACCACCAGGGAATGCAAGTCTTAGGTATATCCTGCATATCTAATATGGCAGCTGGAATATTACATACCCCCCTAAGCCATAAGGAGGTTATTGAAACTTCAGAAAAAGTAAAAAATAATTTTATTTCACTTATGAAAAATATAATAACGTTACTTTAAATCCATTAATATAAGGGAGAGACACTCCCTTATATTTTACTTCCGCAATAGGGACAATACTGGAATTTCTCATCTACCTCTCTACTGCAGTTGTGGCAATATACTTTAATTTCACCTCGATACAATGTTTTTAAATCCCAATAAGTAATCTCATGGGAACTTTCCTCAACCGCTTCCCCTCTTTCTTTAGACAATTCATAAACTGTGTTGCATTTGCTGCACATTAAATAATATTTCACGCCCCACTTGATAATAGGTATAAAGAAAAAATGAAACATACTGTATTCCTTATATAATGTAAGTTCTCCATCTTTGCATTCCTTGCACACCACAGAAGTTACCTTCTTTATTTCTTTTTGTTTATTCTCAATTCCAAAAACACCTATAAAAAACATTTCTTATCCTCCATTAACCAATTCATAGTTATGAACTTCTTCCTCTCAATATTCCATTCATTAACAATATTGTAAACTCTTATTCCTGTCTTTAAGATATTATAATAATATTACTACTATAATATTTAAAAATCAAAACTATCATAGTAATATATTATTATCAAAATATATTAGGAGGCATACTATGAGAATAGCAGCAATATCAGATATCCACGGAAATATCTATTCCTTACTGAAGGTTTTAGAGGATATAGATGAGGAAGCCATTGATTTTATAATGTGCTTAGGCGATTTAACTGGTTACGGACCTCATCCCAATGAGGTTATTGCATTAATGAGAAAAAAAAGAATTCCTTGCCTGAAGGGAAATTACGATGCATCAGTAGTTGATAATGATTTTACACATATAAGGAATACCACTATTAATTCTTTTTCTCTTCCTTGGACAACTAATGAACTTCGAGCTTCCAACAAATTCTTTTTAGATTCTCTTCCGCTTTCCATGACCTTGGAACTTGAGGGACAAAAAATAACTTTTGTGCATGGAAGTCCCAGAAAGATTAATGAATATATGTTAGAGGATTCAGATGATACTGCAGAAGTTATGAATGACTTTGATGGAGATATTCTGGTTTCAGCACACACTCATCTCCCATGTTACAAACTATTTGGGGACAAGTTATTGATAAATGTCGGTTCTGTTGGGAAGCCTAAAATCGGAAGACCAAATGCAACTTATGCAATATTAGATATTCAAAAAGAATCTAAACCTAAAATAAATATAAAGGAAATTCCATATGAATATAAGAGAATAATAAAAGATATGAAAATGCTCAACTTCCCTACGGCTCTAATAGATAGTTACGAAACTGGAACTGAATAAAGACTTCCATTTTCATAAAGTTTATTTGCAGATACTGATTTAATTGGTATTTGCAAATGCATTTTTTTGTTGTAAAATCATTATGGCTTACATTCTGCCAATCCTTTGAAATACTTTGTTACCATATTTCAGATGAAGATTCTTTTATTTATCCAAGCAACTTTTACAAAAACTTAAATAATCTTTGCAATAAAAAAATCGCCAAGGCGATTATGAGCCATCGATTTTTTTCTCGCATCTGCCTTTTCGAACGTATGTGAGAAAAATCTGGCAGGCGACAAATTCTCTTTTTTACTCTTTAGGGACTTTTACCAGACTGAGAATAATCGCGATATACTTTAAGTTATCCACAATTTTAAAATTTTATAATTTCCTAAAGAGTAAAAAAATAAATTGTAATACAGGGAGGATACCTATGAACAGCAATATTTTAGTTAAGTCACTTTACAGGAACCCGAACAACTTCGTTAATAAGGAAATTAATATAAGCGGATGGATAAGAACACTAAGAGCTTCCAATGCTTTTGGATTTATTGAATTGAATGATGGATCATTCTTTAAAAATATCCAGGTGGTCTTAGATGCAGTCAAACTTGAAAACTTTAAGGACATAACTAAGTTACCTATATCTTCATCCATTTGTGTCATTGGTACTCTGGTTGAAACACCAGAAGCTAAGCAACCCTTTGAAATTCAAGCAAATAAAATTTTAATCCAAGGCATGTCTTCCTCTGATTACCCTCTTCAAAAGAAAAGACATACTTTTGAATACTTAAGGACCATTGCTCACTTAAGACCTAGAAGCAATGCATTCTCAGCAGTCTTCAGAGTGCGTTCCGTTGCAGCATTTGCCATCCACAAGTTTTTCCAGGAAAGAGGTTTTGTATATACTCATACCCCAATATTAACTGGTTCAGACTGTGAAGGAGCTGGTGAAATGTTCAAGGTTACTACCCTTGACCTTCACAATATTCCTAAAACTCCAGAAGGAGAAGTAGATCATTCAAGTGATTTTTTTGGTAAAGAATCCAACCTTACTGTTTCCGGGCAATTAAACGGCGAAGCTTTCGCTCTTGCCTTCAGAAACATCTATACTTTTGGCCCTACCTTCAGAGCTGAAAATTCCTATACAGCAAGGCACGCTGCAGAGTTTTGGATGATAGAGCCGGAAATATCCTTTGCAGACCTTAAAGATGATATGGAATTAGCAGAGGAAATGCTGAAATATGTGATTCATTATGTTATGGAAGAATGTCCGGAAGAAATGGATTTCTTTAATCAATTCATAGATAAAGGCCTTCTTGACAGATTAAATCACATTTTAACCTCAGACTTTGGAAAGGTTACTTACACTGAGGCTGTAGATCTTCTTACTAAGTCTGGCAAGAAATTTGAGTATCCTGTAACATGGGGAGTGGATCTTCAGACAGAACACGAAAGATACCTTACTGAAGAAATATTTAAAAAACCTGTTTTTGTAACAGACTATCCAAAAGATATAAAAGCCTTTTACATGCGAATCAATGATGATGGAAAGACAGTAGCAGCAATGGACTGCTTAGTTCCTGGTGTAGGTGAGATAATCGGGGGGTCACAGAGAGAAGAGCGACTTGATGTATTAAAGAGAAGGATGACTGAGCTTAATCTCAATGAAAAAGATTATTGGTGGTATCTTGAGCTCAGAAAATACGGAGAAACTCCTCATGCCGGGTTTGGTTTAGGTTTTGAAAGATTAATCATGTATATTACAGGAATGTCTAATATAAGAGATGTTATTCCATTCCCAAGAACAACAGGGCAATCCGATTTCTAGATAGTGTAAACTAATAAGCCAGAGGCACTGCCTCTGGCTTTCATATACTATATTTAAAACATGTCCTTCTTTTTTAGTATGATAATTGCCGCAATACAAAGAGACACTATGATTCCAACCACTAAAATAAATCCTAAAGAACTTTCTGCTAAAGGTATTCCGGATACATTCATTCCAAACAGTCCTGATATCATATTAGGTATAGCCATTACTATAGTAACTGCTGCCAAAACTTTCATGACAATATTTAAATTGTTGGCTATAATTGAAGCAAATGCATCCATAGTTCCCGCTAAGATATCACTATATATCCCTGCCATCTCAATAGCCTGTTTGTTTTCGATAATAACATCTTCCAACACATCGTTATCTTCAGGATACTTCTGCATTATAGGCATTTTCATCATTTTTTCCAAGGTAATCTCGTTTGATTTAAGGGAAGTAGAGAAATAAACCAGTGACTTTTCTAAAGACAACATTTGAATCAACTCTTTATTTTTCATAGACTTATGCAACTTTTTCTCTATCATGAGGCTTTTCTTATCTATCTGTCTCAGATATAAAAGATAGTAATTGGCAATCTTATTAAGAATCTGCAGAATAAATCTTGATCTCTTAAACGTATAAAATCCTCTTATATCACCTTTTGCAAAGTCTGATAATATTTTTGAATTTTTTAGACATACTGTTATGATTTCTTTTTCAGTATGAATTATTGCTAACGGATAAGTATCATAAGTCAAGGAATTATCTTCCACCTCAGTAAAAGGTATATCAACTATAACTAAAATGTTATTGTCTATCATGTCAATTCTTGAAGTTTCTTCATCATCTAAAGGAGCTTTTAAAAATTCAAGAGGTACCCCTGTTTTTTTTGCAAGCAGTATTATTTCTTCCTCTGCGGGAGCAACTACATTTACCCAGCATCCAGCTTCAATATTATCTATTTTATTTAATGTGAGATTTGTTTCACTTGTTGTTTTATAAATATTGATCATATTTTACCTCCTTTAAACTTCCACATAACATTATATCATCAAAAATAAAATTATCAATATATTACCTTACGCTTAATTCAACCTCTATAATTTTCCCTTTTCTTAAACTTTCTCTTACATCAATAATTCTTTGGTTTTTTGAACCTCTGAATCTAAGTCCTTCTTCCATATTATCCTTCTCAAACTTCCCGTCAACCACCACATCAATATTATCAATTAGTTCCTTCCAGCCATGCCTCTCACCTATATGGTTTATTATATATTCAAAAGTATATCCGGTATAAGTCCATATATTCAGGCCTGCCTTTCTAAATTCTGACGCCATGTAGGCAAACTTATCTGCCTGCTCAAAAGGATCTCCCCCTGAGAAGGTTACCCCCTTTATCATCGGGTTTTGCTTTACATCCCTTATAAGTTCGTCCATATCCATAACTTCACCGCCATAAAAATCATGAGTATCCGGATTAAAGCAACTCTCACAATTATGTACGCATCCTTGTGAAAAGAATACTCTCCTGATGCCTGGACCGTTTACTAAAGATTCATAAGCTATTCCTGATAACCTTATTTTTTTATCCATTTAATCCACTCCAATTTTAGCTTATATTATAATCTATTATATCATTATTAGCACACAATAATAATTTTGCAAAATTATTTTACAATAAAAAAACAGAGGTTGCCCCCTGTTTTTTATTATTACTGCTAGATAACAGCTTCAAGCCTGCTTCTGACAGCTTTTATAAAATCTTCTGTATTTACTGTTTTAATATTTTGCAAAGAAGAAAGACTTGCTAAATCCTTAGTCATTATTCCATCTTCTATAGTGTCTATAGAAGCCTTTTCTAACTTATCTGCAAAAGCTACAAGTTCCGGGATATTGTCCAATTCCCCTCTCTTTCTTAAAGCGCCAGTCCAAGCAAATAATGTTGCCACTGAATTTGTTGAGGTTTCCTGCCCCTTTAAGTGATTATAATAGTGTCTTTGCACTGTTCCATGTGCAGCCTCATATTCATAGAATCCCTCTGGAGATACAAGAACTGATGTCATCATAGCCAGTGAACCAAATGCTGTTGCCACCATGTCACTCATGACATCTCCATCATAGTTCTTACACGCCCAGATAAATCCACCCTCTGACTTAACTACTCTTGCTACTGCATCATCAATAAGTGTATAGAAGAATTCTATACCAGCTTCATCGAATTTAGCTTTATATTCCTTTTCAAATATCTCTTCAAAAATATCCTTGAATGTATGGTCATACTTTTTAGAAATAGTGTCCTTAGTTGCAAACCATAAATCTTCTTTTCTATCCAATGCATAATTGAAACAAGCTCTTGCAAAACTTTCAATTGATTTATTGGTATTATGCATACCCTGAAGAACTCCAGGTCCGTCAAACTTATGAATAACCTGCTTTTGAACTTCCCCGTTTTCAGCTGTAAATACCAGCTCAGCAGTTCCTTTACCTTCAACTTTGATTTCAACATTCCTGTAAACATCCCCATATGCATGTCTTGCTATAGTGATAGGTTTTACCCATGTTCTTACAAATGGTTTGATTGAGTCAACAATTATTGGGCTTCTGAATACTGTACCATCCAAAATTGCTCTTATAGTACCATTTGGACTTTTCCACATTTCCTTAAGGTCATATTCTTTGACTCTTGCTGCATTAGGAGTTATAGTCGCACACTTTACTCCTACACCATACTTCTTTATAGCCTCTGAAGCATCAACTGTAACTTTGTCATCAGTTTCATTTCTATATTCCAAACCTAAATCATAGTACTCTGTTTTTAAGTCTATAAATGGAAGCAATAATTCATCCTTAATCATCTTCCATATTATTCTTGTCATTTCGTCTCCATCCATCTCTACCAACGGAGTTTTCATAGCTATTTTAACCATAATTCACTGTCCCCCATTCTTATGCATTCATTTTAACGTAGTTAAGTCTTCCGCCTGCTTCAATTACTTCAATTTCTTTTTGTGTCAATTCTACATTGACCTTGAAGCTGTATCCTGCAGTCTTGTTAACCACTTCAGCAACTCCAGCTTTTAATCCTGCTTTAATATCAGAAATAACCAATTCATCAAAGTGGTTTATTTTGTCATAATCTGCCTCATCAACAAATGTCATAGGAACTATTCCGTTGTTAATTAAGTTAGCCTTGTGAATTCTTGCAAAACTCTTAGCTATAACTCCCTTAACACCAAGGTAAAGAGGTGCCAATGCAGCATGCTCTCTTGAGGAACCTTGACCATAGTTACTTCCTCCAACTATAAATCCGCCATTGTTTTCTTTAGCATATTTCGGGAAGTTCTCATCTACTGTATTGAAACAGTAATCTGCCAAGTATGGAATGTTTGATCTATATGGCAATAGTTTTGAGTTTGATGGCATAATGTGATCAGTAGTGATGTTGTCTTCCACCTTTAATATAGCTTTTCCTTCTAAGGATTCTGAAAGAGGATTATTAACTGGGAATGGTTTTATATTAGGTCCTCTCTTAACTTCTACCTTGCTTCCATCAACTGCAGGTGCAATAATCATGCTGTCATCAATCAGGAACTTTTCTGGTAATTCCACCTTTATGTCTAAATCCAATTCAGTAGCATCTGTCAGATATCCATTAATTGCAGATACAGCTGCTGTTTCCGGAGATACTAAGTATACTTGAGCTGATAATGTTCCGCTTCTTCCGTAGAAATTTCTGTTAAAAGTTCTTAGTGAAACTGCATCAGTTCCTGGGGCCTGACCCATACCTATACATGGTCCGCATGAATTTTCTAATATTCTTGCTCCTGCACTGATAATGTCTGCCAATGCACCGTTTCTAGCAAGCATTTCCATAACTTGTCTTGATCCTGGTGCAATAACTAAACTTACTTCCGGACTTACCTTTTTGCCCTTAAGTATTTTTGATACTTTCATTAAATCTTCATAAGAAGAGTTAGTACAGCTTCCGATTGCTACCTGATCAACCTTGATTTTTCCGATTGATTTTACAGCTTCCACGTTATCTGGAGAATGAGGTTTAGCTGCAAGAGGTACTAATGTTGATAAATCAATAGTGATTTCTTCGTCATAAACAGCATCTGCATCCGGCTTGAATTCTATCCAATCCTCAGCTCTTCCTTGCGCTTTAAAGAACTCAAGAGTTCTTTCATCACTAGGGAATATTGAAGTAGTGGCTCCAAGTTCTGCTCCCATGTTAGTTATTGTAGCTCTTTCAGGAACTGATAAAGATTTAACCCCTTCTCCTGCATATTCAAAAACTCTTCCAACCCCACCTTTAACAGTAAGTTGTCTTAAAACTTCAAGAATTATATCCTTTGCTGCAACCATAGGGTTTAATTTGCCTGTCAAATTAATTTTACATACTTTAGGAGTATTTATGTAATAAGCTCCGCCTCCCATTGCCAAAGCAACATCAAGACCACCTGCTCCCATAGCAAGCATACCCACGCCTCCTGCTGTAGGAGTGTGTGAATCAGACCCTGTTAATGTTTCTCCTGGTGTTGCAAATCTTTCTAAGAAAACCTGGTGGCATATACCATTTCCTGGTTTTGAGAAATATACTCCATATTTTGAAGCTACAGTCTGGATAAATGCATGATCATCAGCATTTTCAAAACCTTGTTGAAGCATATTATGATCGATAAATGCTACACTTCTTTTAGTTTTTACTTTATCTATTCCCATTGCCTCTAATTGAAGATATGCCATTGTTCCTGTAGAATCCTGAGTAAGAGTCTGGTCTATTCTAATGCCTATAGGCTCACCTGCTACTAATTCTCCTTCTACTAAATGCGATTTTAATATTTTATAGACTAAATTATCACCCATTTGTATTCCTCCTTAATTATTGATTATTTATTCTTTTATATTCTCTATAAAGTTGAACCAATTCCTTATCAAACAGACTTCTCTTAAGATTGACTGATACATCCCTTACTTTAGCTAAAAGCCAATCTGCTGCCTGACTGTCTAACTCTTCTCCATATTCTCTGAATTTATTTACTATACTTGCTCTTCCAGAATGTTTACCTATTACTAATTGTCTGCCTAGTAATCCTACTTCATCAGGCGAAAAAGCCTCATAGTTTTTAGGATTTTTTATTGCTCCATCTGCATGAATTCCTGATTCGTGAGCAAACATATTTGTACCCACGATAGCTTTCCACACTGGAAGTTCTCTTCCTGAAGCTTTAGATACATATTCTGAAAGTTCTCTGAACTTCTTAGTATCCACATTAACCTCATAGCCATAAACGTGTTTAAGTGCCATAACAACTTCTTCAAGAGCAGCATTACCAGCTCTTTCTCCCAATCCGTTTACAGTAACGCCTACATGAGTCGCTCCTGCAAGTATGCCGGAAATTCCATTAGCTGTAGCCATACCGAAATCATTATGGGTATGCATTTCTATATCAAAGCCTGTAGTTTCCTTCAAATCCTTAATAATATCATGAATTCTGAAAGGTTCCATTATTCCTACCGTATCACAATATCTGAATCTGTCTGCTCCTGCTTTTTTAGCCTCAGTTATAAATTGCACCAAGAAATCCCTGTCTGCCCTCGAAGCATCTTCTCCATTAACAGAAACATACACTCCATTTTTCTTTGCATATTCTACTGACTTGATCATATTCTCTAAAACCCATTCTCTTGAAGTCTTAAGTTTATGCTGAATATGTATATCAGAAACTGATATGGATATAGCTACTGCATCCACCCCACAATCCAATGATTGCTCAATATCTGAAATAACAGCTCTGTTCCAAGCCATTATAGATGCATTCAATCCTCTTTTTGCAATAGTTCTTATTGCTTCCTTTTCATCTCCGCCCATAGTAGGAATCCCTACTTCTAGCTGATCTACCCCAATTTCATCCAGCAATTCAGCTATAGTAACTTTTTCGTGATTTGAAAAAACTACCCCGGCTGTCTGCTCTCCATCACGTAGAGTAGTATCTACAATTTTTATTTCTTTACCTGTCTTTAAATCCTTTATAGACATCCTGGTCCCCCTCTTTTTTATTGTACTATTTTCTTTACCCCAAATTCTTGAATTATCGAATCGCTCCATATCTGCAATAGGGATAACTCTACAATTCAATATAGACAATTTTATCACAATAAAAAAGTAATAACAAGATTTTTATGCATATGTTAAAATTCTTGTGTTTTCAATGTACAAGCTATCAATTAATGGCTATTTTATTGCTATTCTCAAAATTTTTTTTTGCAAGTTTATTTTTTTTTCCTTCACAACTTGCAAAAAAATATTGCAAATTTTAAGTTATGCACAATTCATAAATTTTATAATTTCCTTAACAGTAAGCAAGACTCTGCATGTACATAAAGATTATCGATCTCTGTGCCTGTCCTTAACACCGGGTATCACTACTTTCCCTGCACCCCCTGCATTTTTATCATATAGGAAAGATGCACTTTCCTATATGATAAAAAAAACCTTCCCGGCTTTACCTGGGAAGGCTTACTTCTGCTATAGAATTTTATAATTTTTCCTGTGTGTATCTGTATGAGTTATTCTGTCTTCTCTCTCATGGTATTTTCCTGGCCCGAATCTTTCATCAAGGCTTAAATACCCTGTTACCCTTGATATCCCTTGAATATTATCACTTCCGCAGCTGGTGCATCTGCATTCATTGCTGTGAAGGTATGTGCCGCAGTTTCTGCAGTATCTTATATGGAAATTTACCCCAAGATAACTTATATTTGTATTTTTATATGCATAATTTAAAATATCCATTATAGACTCTCCAGTCGGAGTATCATCAACTTCTATATAACTTATATGTCCTCCGTTACAAAGCTTGTGATATGGAGCTTCTGTATCAATCTTTGATTTTATCGACATTGGATAGTTTACTGGAATATGATAGCTGTTAGTGTAATAATCTTTATCAGTTACCCCTGGTATTTTCCCAAACATTTTCTGATCCTGCTTAATAAATTTTCCGCTTAATCCTTCTGCAGGAGTGGCATAACAACTCCAGTTCAACCTGGTTTCTTCAGCAAACTTATCTACTGATTGTCTTAAGTGAGTAATTATCTTTATACCCAGGTCCCTTGATTCATCACTTTCCCCATGATGTTTTCCTGTCAGAGCAACCAGGGTTTCTGCAAGTCCTATAAATCCGATTCCCCAGGTTCCTTGTTTTAATATAGGTTCAATCGAGTCATTTTCACCAAGGTGTTCAGCACCTTTCATTAAATGTTGTCCAGCTACAAAAGGCAGGTCTTTCACTCTGAGTTTCTTTAGGATTTCATATCTGTGAATCAGAGACTTCTTTGCCAGGTTTATTCTGGAATCAAAGATTTCAAAGAACTTATCTATATCACCCTTTGCTAAAATTCCGATTCTAGGTAAATTAATAGTTGTGGGAGCAATATTCCCTCTTCCTTTGCATCCAGGTTCTCCGTTTATATTCTTCATTAAATATGTCCTGCACCCCATTGTTGCCGGCATATATCCCTGTTCATAATATTCTTTGTTAAAATCTGCGTCTATATTCATAAACGTAGGGTTCATCCTTTTTGCAGCCACTCTGCAAGCTAATTCATACAGATAATAGTATGGATCACCAGGTTCCCTGTTTACCCCTTCTTTAACTCTGAATATTATATTAGGGAATATAGGCTGTTCACCTTTTCCAAGTCCCTTTTCATACTCCAGCAGAAAAGCTTCGCACACTAGCGCAGCTGCTTGGTTATTAGGTATCCCCAAGTTAACTGATGAAAACGGCACCTGTGAACCTGCTCTCGAATGCATGGTATTCAAATTGTATACAACTCCCTGCATAGCCTGGTGAACTCTTTCCCTTAACTTTTTTTCAACAACTTTTTCAAGAATTTCTCCTTCTAACCCATAAGAAACAAGCTCTTCCTCAATTTCCTCTCTGGTAGGCTGAATAAAAATAGACATATCATTATCAAAGTCTGGATGAGACTGCCCACCGAACATATCATTTTGTGTTGATTGTAATAAAATACAGGAAAGTTCTGCAGCAGTTTCAATTCTTCTTGGCATATTTATAGTTCCATACCCTGTGTTGAAACCGTCTTCAAGCATTTCCTTTGTAGGTATGTGAAGACAGTTTGTTGTTAAATTATATGAGTCTAAGTCATGATAATAAACATCACCATTTTCATGAGCCTTTGCAAGACTTTTAGGCATAGACGCTAAATTATGCCACTTATTTGACTCAGAAGCTATTCTAAGGAGCTTTGAAGAAAAGTTGTTTCCTACATTAGCATTGTCCCTGTCTGTCTCCACGCCTATTCTCTCAATCGCCTTCATCAAGTCCGACTTTGTTTCTCTGACCTGTGTTCTTTCATCTCTATATGATGAATATGCAGAAGCTATTTCCAACAATCCGCTATCTTTTAACGCCTTGATTACCAGATTCTGTATTTCCTCTACTGTAACTTCTCTCTTTTCTGACATTTCTATATAATTTATAACCTTTTGAACTAAATCAATTACTTGACCTTCTCTTAAGTTGTTTCCAGTCTCCTGTGCCGCTTTTCTGATGGCATTAGAGATTTTATCTGAATTAAATTTTGTTTGCCTACCGTCACGTTTCACAACATCTAGCATATTGCACTCCTCCATTACACAATATATTGTACTTGGACTATTATATATTAGGAAATTTTTATTATCAATTTTCAAATTTCTCCTTTAGAGGTTATAGCATGTAATATATCTTGTGTTCTTCTATTTTTAGGTTTTTTTGATACTTTTTAAGCTTTGACATTTATAAAAAATTCCGTAACCTCCTCACCAGATTGATACATATTATAGGGGAACTTTATGAAAACTTAATTTATACTTGTTCGAAAGTTGCAAAGTGAGGGGATGAAACAGTTCTGCTGGCCCCAACCTTGATTCCGGCATATATAAATTACTAGCTGCAGATGCATATAATTCAATTCTGCAGGCAGATTTAGAAAAGTTTTATAATAACGAATAAGATTTCTCCCATTAAGAAAAAATATTATTATCATTTTGTTATGGAGGTTTTTATGAAAGGAACAATTCTTGAAATGAATTCCACTGATGCAAGTATACTCCTGGATAATGGTACTACCATAGATATTCATACTTCCAGAATTCCTTCAGGCAGCAAAGTCGGGAGCAAAATTAGTCTGGAGAACTTTTCTGAAGATTCACTGAATCAGCAAAACTTCATGAACGACAGGTTAAGCAATGAAAAACTTGTTGATTTTTTCTGACTGCACCTAATGGCAATACGCAAAAAATGTGTATTTATTGCATTAAAAAGACAACAGCTGCTAAGTCTCTGTTGTCTTTTTTGCCTTTCTAATAAAGTCCTTGGAATGCTGATGAATAGAGGGGATCTTCTTTAGAATATTCCTCTGCCTTCCCTGCTTCTAATGCTTCTGTAAGATCTAAGCTGATTGGGAGTTCTGCCAGTAAAGGAATACCTAAATATTCCGCATGCTCCTCAGCAGATTTCTTACTAAATACTTTTATCTTATGATCACACATTTCACAAGCTATGTATGCCATATTTTCCACAACACCTCTAACCTTCACATTCATCTTTTGGGCCATTATAACTACTTTCTTTACAATCATGGAAACCATATCCTGCGGAGTGGATACAATTATCAATTCTTTAAGGGGAAAGTTTTGCATTACTGTAAGTGCGATATCTCCAGTTCCCGGAGGCATGTCAATAAGCAAATAATCCAGCTCACCCCACTCTGTATCAGTATACATTTGATTTAAGACTCCTGTAATTACAGGACCTCTCCAAATTACCGGCTGATCTTCATCGGGAGTAAGCAGGTTCATGGACATCACCTTAACTCCTAATGCGCTCTCAACAGGTATAAATTTAAAGTTATTATTGTTGTCAACAGGAGCCATTGTTGCTCTTTTGTTGTTAATTCCAAAAAATCTAGGCATTGATGGGCCTGTAATATCTCCATCCAATACTCCTACCTTATATCCCTTTTTAGCTAATTGTGTTGCTATAAGACCGGTCACTGTAGATTTACCTACTCCTCCCTTTCCGCTTATAACGCCAATAATATTTCTTACCTCTCCATATTTAGGCATAACCTTAATACTTATATTTTGTGTGCTGCACCCAGTATCCTTAGTGGAACAGGTTTCTTTGCTTGCACAAGTTGAACAACCTGACATAATAATTCCTCCTTAAACTAAATGAAGTTAACCGCCTTATGCAAATTTAATTACCAATCGGCGGGTTTCTTAGTATCTAATGAAATATCCCAGCTGTTAAGTTCATAAGTTCCTGATACATAGTATTCAAAATAGCTGTGATCCACCTTATCTTCTATAGTTATTATTGTTTTAAAAGTTTTAGATGTGTATCCCTGATTACTCACAGTAACAATTATATTGAAATTCTCCTTATTTCCCTTAATAATATCTGCATTCTTTACAATATCAGTAACATTCTTTTTAAAATCCTCAATATCTATTGAAAGCATATATTTTGTGCATTCTACATCACTTAAAATTTCTATACCAACTTTTTTGTTTTCTGCATTCAGATAATCCTTTTTTTCCTGCATAACCTTCAGAATGCTTCCAAAGTATATCTTTGAAAATTCTCGTGGTTTTCTTAAAAAAGAAAGGTTCTGTATAATATCATTATCTAATCTGCTTGAAACAGAATACACCTTATTATCGTCATAAAAGTTTCCTTTATTATTAGAGCTTACTCCTACTACATATTTAAATTTTTTCACTTCTTCTCCAATATGTATTTCAAATATGTAATCGGGTTCCATATCTATCTTTTCTTTTGCTTCCTTTGAAGAAGAAAGAAGTTTATACATATTTTCAATTGTATTATTATCTGTCACTACAAATCTGAAACCAGTATCCCTTGTACTTTGAATAATTATTTGGTCTATGTTGTCATTTTTCATATATTCAAAATCATTGTTCCTTAATCCAAGCTTAAGTTTAATGTTGTCCATGGTTGAACATCCCGATAATAAAGCAGTTATAATTATCAGTGGTACTACAAATTTGAAAATTTTTTTTAACATTGCCGCTCTCCCTTTTTTAATCTCCTGATTACATTCCTATATATGAGGTTTTCCTTAATGCAGACCATTACTAACTAAGGAGAAGCTTAGCTTCCCCTTAACATAAATAAATTATAATACGTAATCATCTCTTTATCAAATTTATTTAATAGAATCCACCAGCGATTTAAATATCTGTTCATAACTCTCCTTAAAAAGATCTGATTTTACCTTAAAGGCCATTTTAACCATCCGGTCGTCGTTTGTTCTAATATAATATATTTTATTTATTATTTCTTTTGATTCAATTTCCCCGGATGTATACGATACCTTAATGCCTTTATATTTTTTGCCGTTAAATTTCTCTTCCTTATAATTCCTCACTTTGTTTTTTATATAATCTTTATCAAATTGTATAAGTTTTTCTTCATCGTCACTAAAATTGATTACCTGGAGATATCCATAAATTCCCGAATTATTGTCAAAAAAATTATTGTTATAAATAATATAATTTCCCGGGAAATTTTGAACAAGGGTTTCCCACTGTATCGGTAATACAAATTCAACTTCCTTTTTATTGGATGAATATTCTTGAAAACCTGAAATATTATTGTTTATAAGAACAATTGTCTTAAATTTCTCCTGAAATATGCTTTGTCCTACAAAAAGCACCCCCATGAGAAACATCAGCATACATGTTACAGCCAATTGTTTTTTATTCATACAACTCCTCAATTACTCTATTAATACTAATATTATTTATACTATTATCCATTAACTAATATTCATTTTTGATATCTGAAGTTAATAGCTAAAAATATCCATATAAAAAAAAGAGGCAAGCCTCTTTTTTTATAAAATTGATCATGTTACTCTTTAACTTTCCATAGGGATAACTATAACAGAGTTCCTGAAATCATAAAACATCAACCAATATCCTAAATCATCCCCTATGCTTGAATCCTCCATCCATGTTACAAAACCAGTCTTTCCTCCGAAAGGCTGATCTTCTTTGCCTTTCTTTCCCGGAACGCCATAAATTATATATTTAAGTTTTCCCCTGCTGTTATATTTATATCCTATACAATAATGACCATGCTTCTTGAAGTAAGGATAATAATTGATCATTGGATAATATATTATAGTATACTTATTGTAATCTTTCATGTCAGTCATATCATCCAGATTATTAATATGCACCTTATACCATTTCGTATGTTTTATGTCTTTTTTCTCATTTTTATCTCTATCAACTTCAAAATCTTCTGCTAAGGACTCAAAAAACTCTGACACAACGCCTCCTGAATCAGTTCCGGAATCGCTTTCCCTTTCTTGAAGAGAAGCCTCATATTTATCAAAGTGATTTTGTTCATTCATCTCTAAAACAGGTTCCTGAACAATTTCCTCTTTGCTGTTGGCTTTTTCCTCAATGACAACTTTTTCTTCTGAAGGCTTTTCTTTAATACTCGGTTCCTCTTTGACCCTCCTGTCTCCACCTCTTTCCCTCTTCTCCTGAAATTTACATATACTGTATTCTTTCCAACTATCTTTTGGCTCACTGCCACTCATAAACCCTGTTATAATAAATATATTCTTTCCATCTGCTTCTTTATAGACAGCAGCTCCTGATATCTTATCATAACTTAATCCAAGTCCACCTATGTTATCTGATAAGCACTCCACAGAAGCCTCAACCTTACCTATGTCTGTTATGTCCACTGCTCCCAAATTTATAATTTGCTTATTTTCTTTTTTATCAGATATCAAAACCATGTAATGCCTGTTTCCATCTTTTTTTATATTTTGCACATAAAAAGATATCTTGCAGTTTTCATCCCTGGTTTCAATCTTTGCATACCCTGAAACAGGTTTGTCTTCCGACATGGAATGGCCTTTTTCATCTTCCTGCAGTATTATGAAATTCCTGTACAATTTCCCTTGTGCCAACTTGTAAACCCTCCACTATATTTATTCGTTACATTATATGTTTGAATAACTTAAATATGTTCAAAGTTTTTAAAAGTTGTATACTCCTTAATTATCTATACAATAAAAAAACAGAGGTTCTTCCCTCTGCTCTTTTAAAATCATATGTTACTTATTGTTTATCTTATTATGTAGAGAATTTGCCAAACTTCCAAACTCCTGAATACTTAAGGTTTCCCCTCTTCTTCTTTGATCAATTCCAGCTTCTGTGAATACTTCCTCAAGATCTTCTTTTTTAAGTCCAAAAGACTTAAGGGCATTCCATAGAGTCTTTCTTCTCATATTGAAAGAGTTTCTTACTATTTTGAAGAACAAATCTTTATTCTCCAGAATAACAGGAGGCTCTTGCAATTTATCCAGCCTGATTACAATAGAATCCACCTTTGGTCTAGGTATAAAAGATGCAGGCGATACCTTTCTCAGTATTTTTGTTTTACAGAAATACTGAACTAAAACTGAAAGGGCTCCATATTCTTTAGTGTCAGGGTCAGCATTAATTCTCTCCGCTACTTCTTTTTGTATCATTATTGTCAAAGATTTAAAATTGTAGCCTTCATTTAAAATTCTTGCAATTATAGGTGTAGTTACATAATAGGGAAGATTCGCAACCAATTTCACGCTTTTTTCCTCTCCAATGATTTCATGTAAATCTACCTTCAGAGCATCCTGGTGTATTAAAGAAAAGTTCGGATTTTCTCCAAGCTCATTTGTGAGAATAGGAATTAATTCCGAGTCTAATTCTATTGCAACAACCCTCTTAGCTTTTTTTAAAAGCTCTCTTGTCAGCGTTCCTACTCCTGGACCAATTTCAATAACCAGATCTTCCGGTCCTATTTCCCCACCTGAAACAATATCATCAAGAACTGAATCATCTATAAGGAAGTTCTGTCCCAGGCTTTTGGTAAATTTAAAATTATATTTTTTTACTAACTCTTGAGTTTTAACATCCATAAATTATTTTTCACTCTCCATTAATTTTTCTACTTTATTCATAGCTTCTACAAATTCTTCCTCTGATATTCCGTAGTTGTTCAATCTTGAAATTAACTGGCTGCAGTTCCCATAACCCACACCAAGTTCCTTTCCCAGAAGATGCCTTCTCTCTTTTGACTTTTTATCTCCGGTCAGCTTGAAAAACATCATGTCTTCTATTGTAAAAAAGGTTCTCTTTTCTATCAAAGTTGCTTTAGCTCTGTTTAATGCATTTAATATAGCTTCCGGAACAGCATTTTCAACACCTATATCTCCATCTTTAGTCCCTTCATCCCTGCCTATGTATGCATGCTTTATTCCCGGAACCCTATTTGCAATAATCCTTCTTATCTTTTCTCCTGCATAATCAGGGTCAGTCAAAACTATTACCCCTTTGCGTTTTTGAGCTTCTCTTATTCTATCTATAACTTTAGCATTGATTCCAAAGCCACCTACTGCTATTATTTCTGAGTCTACAGCTTTTTTTACAGCGGTGACATCATCACGTCCTTCAACAACAATAACTTCCTTTATCACCAGGTTATTTCTCCCTTCACTAAAAATTGAAAAAGATGACTCACTGCTGAGTCACCTTCTCATTTTACCACTGTCCTGGATATGCGACAATATATAGCTTTACTGTTCTTATTCCCCAATTATAACACTCTTGATTAGAACTCATAAATAAATCAACTTTATAGTTCTTTATCAATCCGCCAGTATCTTCAGCAACAGCAAATCCGTATCCCTCTACATATACTTTTGTACCTAAAGGAATTATTCTCGGATCCACAGCTATTGTACTGATACCTGATGGATTTCTTTTTGGGACAGTTCCAGTTGTAGTTAAATTGCCAGTTGCAATATATGCAGAGGCTGCAACAGAAATTACATTCTTGTAATAAAGTTTTGAATCTCCACCTCTGGAAAGCGCGATGAATTTTCTAGTACCCTCAGATACTATTTTGCTGGTAGGCTCTTTAGTAACTTTTTCACTTACTACTTTCCTTCCAACTTCCACACCATCTTCATAACTTACTCTTACAGTAACTTCTTTTTCTCCTGCAGTTCCTTCCTGAACAACCTTAGTAAAACCTTTATCCATATTGTCGTCATCTTTAACAATGGTATCAAAGTCTAATTGTTTAGTTTCAACTACATCTTTTGTTTGAACTCTTATTATTTTAAACTTTAACCCTTCTGCTATCGGGGTCTCAGCATCAACACTTAGCTTGTCTTCATCTCCAAGCGTTATGTTTTCTGCTGCTAACATGTCGTTAACATTACTCTCAGCTGACTTAATTTTTAGATCCTGTCCATCTACAGAAACCTCAACTGAAACAGCTCTCTTTACGGTTATTATTTCATTATCAGAAAGCCTTGTTCCCATTGCTGGTTCTACTTTGTCTTTAGTATCTAACGTTAAGCTGCTGTCTTGTAATGCCCCTTTAACAGTCCCTGCGTATGTCACTATTCTTTGTTCTTCGCCGTTTATACGAACAATCACTGTCTTTTTCATGTTGCAAATTGTCAGTATTAACATTGATGCTACTATTAAAAACAACACGATTTTTGCCTTAGGACCATTAGAAAAAACTCTCTTAGCAATCTCTTTGAATTTTTCTACCAAATATTTCCCCTCCTTTGGCAAGAGTGTCCCTTGCATTATAACCCAATTCTTAATGCTTGTCAAATTTAACACTTCTTGCGTTTCTGTTGTAACTGTAAAATGTAAGTTTTCTACAAAAAATAAAACTATAAGATAATACCTTAATTACACATACCAGCTACTTTGCCGGGGGATTCGATTTTTTTGCAAAACGCTTTTCCTTTGTTATTCTTCAGTTACTTCACTAACAAAATAGAACTTTGAAATATATTCTACCTTATTTTTACAGTTTTAGCAACCTTTTAATGTTATCATTGAATATTTTATTTGCTGCTTCAGGCTCAATCTCCTTTATCTCAGCCAGTTTTTCTATAATATACTCAATATAAGAAGAGTTGTTTCTTTTGCCCCTGAATGGCTCAGGAGACATATATGGACAATCTGTTTCAACTAATATTCTGTCAATTGGTATACTCTTAGCTGCTTCCACTGCTTTTTTCGCATTCTTGAAAGTAACTACTCCTGTAAAACCTAAATAATATCCCAGCTTTATACATTCCTTAGCAAACTCTGGGCTGCCTGAAAAACAATGAAGAACTCCTTTAACTTCAGGAAATTCTTTTAATATATCAAGGGTATCCTGATGAGCATCCCGGTCATGAATAACTACAGGAAGGTTAAGTTCCTGCGCCAGTTCCATTTGTCTTCTGAATGCATCTTTCTGTATTTCCTTGGATGGATTTTCATCCCAATAATAATCCAATCCTATTTCTCCTATAGCCTTAACTTTTTTGTGCTTGCTCTTTTCTCTTATTTCCTGAGCCACTTCCTCAGAAAACTCATCTGCATTTTCCGGGTGTATTCCTAGTGCACAGTAGAAAAAATCATAATTTTCAGCCAAATCATAAGATCTTCTCATCCCTTTTAAAGATGAACCGCAATTTAAAACTGCAGTTACTCCCTCTTTATTAATTTGTCTTATAATTTCATCTCTGTCTTCATCAAAAGCCCCATCATCATAGTGTGCATGAGAATCTATAATATTATATTTGTTGCTCAAATTTTTCACCTCATATTGTAAATCAAGTTTGTTGATCTTCCTTTAAAGTACATTATAATTTTACACGCAGATAAATTCAACTTCCAATTTATCTGTATTGAATTCAGCATGAAAAATTACAGTTTGACAGATTGCGACAAAAAGACTCCTGAAGCAATCTTTTTCCTTTTGATCAGATCTTCAAGAGTCTTTAATTTACATTTATTAAACAAATATTATACCATAAACCTGGTTATCTTACTTCGCTTCCAGTAGGCAATTCTCCTGGACTTACTACAAACAACTGAGAATCATCATCTGTTGACGCTGCTAAAATCATTCCTTGAGATAATTCTCCCCTTAATTTTACAGGCTTAAGGTTTGCAACAAGCACTACGTTCTTTCCTACTAATTCTTCAGGTTTATAATACTTAGCTATTCCCGAAATTACCTGTCTTTCCTCTCCACCCAAATCAACTTTAAGCTTTAACAGCTTCTTAGCTCCTTTTACAGCCTCAGCTTCTAAAACTTTTACTACCCTTAAGTCTATTTTGTCAAAGTCTTCAATAGTTATCTCTTCTTTAATCGGCTTAATATCTGCCTTTTTGCTCACTTTTGCAGTTGATTCCTTAAGAGCTTCCAGTTCTTTAAGTTTTGCTTCCACATCAATTCTCGGGAATAGGTTGTTTCCTTTAACTACACTTGTTCCAGCAGCAGTTCCGTCAAAAGCAGCCAAAGAATTCCATGAATTTACTTCAGTATTGATTTGTTCACTCATTTTCTTTGAAGTATCCGGTAAAAATGGAAGTATTAATACTGAAATAAATCTTAAACTTTCAGCAAGATTATATAACACTGTTCCTAATCTGTCTTTTTTATCTTCATCTTTTGCCAATATCCAAGGAGTCGTTTCATCAATGTATTTGTTTGCTCTTCCTACAAGATTCCAAATCTCTTCAAGAGCTTCAGGTATTTTAAGGTTATCTATGGCTTCTTCAACCTTCTTAGGAGTTTCCAGTGCAATATCAATAAGTTCATCATCAATATCTTCTTTTGATAATGGTGCAGGTATAATTCCTCCAAAGTACTTTTCAATCATAGCTACTGTTCTGGAAAGCAAGTTCCCTAAATCATTGCATAAATCAGAATTTATCTTTTTAATGAATATTTCATTATTAAATAATCCATCTGCTCCAAAAGGTATTTCCCTCAACAAGTAATATCTCACTGCATCAACGCCGAATTCCTTCACCAAAACTACAGGGTCCACTACATTTCCTTTAGACTTTGACATTTTGCCTCCATCCACAAGAAGCCATCCGTGTCCAAATACCTGTTTAGGTAATGGTTCTCCTAAAGCCATAAGCATGATAGGCCAGTAAATTGTATGGAACCTCAATATATCTTTCCCGATAAGATGAACATCTGCCGGCCAGTACTTTTTATACAGCGTATCGTCTTCTCCTCCATATCCCAGAGCAGTTATATAGTTTGAAAGGGCATCAATCCACACATAAACCACATGACCTTCATCAAATGTTACAGGGATTCCCCAGTTGAAACTTGTTCTTGAAACGCAAAGATCCTGCAATCCCGGTTTTAAGAAGTTATTTACCATCTCATTCTTTCTTGATTCCGGCTGAATAAAATGCGGATTATCCTCTATATGTTTAATCAATCTGTCTGCATATTTACTCATTTTAAAGAAATATGCCTCTTCCTTTGCCTTTTCTACCGCTCTTCCGCAATCAGGACATTTTCCGTCAACGAGCTGTGTCTCAGTCCAGAAAGATTCACATGGAGTGCAGTACCATCCTTCATATGAAGATTTATATATGTCTCCCTGATCGTAAAGCTTCTTGAATATATCCTGAACTGCCTTTATGTGATAATCTTCTGTGGTTCTTATGAATTTGTCATAACTTATATTCATCATTTCCCAAAGAGATTTAATTCCCGCCACAATTTCATCAACATATTGTATAGGAGTCACACCTTTTTCTTCCGCAATTCTTTGAATTTTTTGGCCATGTTCATCAGTCCCGGTCAGGAACATTACATCATACCCTGTTGCTCTTTTGAATCTTGCCAATGCATCGGCAGCAACTGTTGTATATGTGTTTCCTATGTGAAGGTTTGCCGATGGATAATATATGGGCGTTGTAATATAGTAGGTTTTATTTTTACACATGATTAAATTCCTCCCTTTATGAAAAAAAGCCCCTACATAGGTTTACCCCATGCAGAGACGCATTATACGTGTTACCACTCTGTTTTATGCTGTCGTCACCATACAGCACCTTAATAAGTAATCCAAAGGATTACCCTGCAATATAACGGTTGCTACCGTATCTCCCTAACCTTGCAGCTCAAGAGATCTGTTCCAAGACCATCTTCATAAAGCATCCGCACACCGGTTTTCACCTTCTCCGGCTCTCTTTCATGAGTTTCCGCCTTACTACTCTTCTTTTCCTTACATTTCTTTCATAGAATCCCCTCAAAAACCCATGGTTATTTTAGGGTTACATGTATTATATTATTCCAATTTCAGACTGCTGTCAATATCACCATTCTATGAAAAATAAGCCCCTGCTTATGTTTGAACCTATTTCCTCCGCTGCGTTATATAGTTTGCGAAAATTTGTTTTGTTAATATTTAAAATGTTATATTATACTTATAATTAACTTTTATGGGGGTGTTCTATGAACTCAAAAAAATTTCCTAAGGTTGGTCTGAGAAATATTAAAACAGCATTGTCTGTATTAGCCTGCATCTTGATTTTTCAACTTTCGGGATGGACAGAGTCTCCCTTCTATGCTTGTATTGCTGCTGTAATCTGCATGGGTGACTCTGTGGAAAATTCCATGAAAGCTGGTAAAAACAGATTAATCGGAACTCTGACAGGAGGTATATACGGTATTATTTTTATCTTTCTGAATCCCATTTCTCCAATTCCCCAGCCTTTTCTGATCAGTTTGGGAATAATAGTAGTAATATATACTGGTGTACTAATCAGAAAACCTGCATCCGTCGCCATAAGTTGTGTAGTTTTTTTAGCCATAATGACAAACTTAAAGGGTAACTCTACATACTTATATGCTGTCAATAGGATAATCGAAACTGCTGCTGGTATTATTATTGCTATATTTATCAACAAATATGTTAATATTCCATCCAGGGATGATGCTGATTCCGATTAAACAAAGGATTGCAAAACCCCCGATCATTTATTGATCAGGGGCTTTAAATTTTTCTATCCTATGCTTCCTCTTGCTCTTCCCATTCTGACAATCCACTCGTTCAGAATCTTAAGTTCTTCAGTCTTACTTGAAAGAACATCTTCTTCAAGACCTATAAGATGCATAACTATAGGCTTAGTTGTTTTTAAAAGTGTATGATAGAATTCATTATCATTCAAGTATTCAAAATCAACTCCAAGATCTAGAATCTCATTTGCAAATTTCAAATCTTCCTCATATTCCAGTCTTGCAGATTCATCTATGACTCTCTTCGGAACCTTTGCATTTGCGAAAAGTGCTGCAAATCTAAAGTCTTTTCTGATTTGAGGATAGAATTCCTTAAGCTTATCTATTCCTTCCTGACCGTACTTTTCCTTTATTTCCTTAAGTCCTCTTCCCATCCCTACAAATTCAGGAGGCATACCTAACGTGTACATCGCCCCAGTAAATGATATAGCTCTAGGAACTGAGAACTCCACGCTAAGGTCTATGGAAAGAAGCTCTTCCTTCAATTTCTCATCCTTTAACCATCCTGCAATCTTATCCACCTCAGGAAGTTCCCTTGCATATTCAAGTCCGGTCTTTGTTTTAGTCAATCTGTCTCTGTTCTTAGGAATAAAATCAGATACAAAGTTTACCGTGTTTATTATTTTTAAAAAAGTTGTCAAATAATGTTTTGAGAATATTCCTATGTATTCTTTCATTAATTCAATGTCTTTTTCACTGAAATTTCTAGGAACTGAATTTTCTATAGCAGCATTTAATTTATTTACTGCCTCTTTAGTTTTTTCAGCACCATGATCATATCTTAAAGCAGATTGAAGAGTAAAAGTTTTAACCCCTCCATAAGTCTTAATCATGCTATCCACATTTTCAGCAGTAAAATGTCCTCTGAAAGGAAGTGATCCGCATCCAAGTATAGGAGATACTTCAACACCATGTTCCTTTCCCCACTTATAAGCCTTATCTATAGCCATAACTACTGCAAGCACTCCGGAAATCAATCCATAAGACATGGCTGAATCTGAACGTGCAAGCATAAATCTTAACGAATCAAATTTAGTGCCTTTTTCCTCTGCCTTATGATAATATTCATCGAATATTTTATCTATCTCAACAAGAGACGGTACTCCTTCAACAAGAGGAATTATTCTGATAGAGTTATCCTCAAACTTTACATCGTAATTTTTATTTCCCATTTCTATTACTGAATTAACCCTGTCCTGAAACTGGCATACTTCTTCCCCGGTTTCAACCATTGGAACTACTACTTCTTTTATTGCCTGATATCCAGTACTCTTGTAAGCCGAAACATTTGTCTCAACAATAGACATTATACTCATCAGCTGTCTGAATACAGATTCTTTATTGGCATTAGGAATTCTAGGTGTGATAGCCACATCTTTTCCTGGAATTACTCCATTGCTTATCAACCCAAGTGCTATCTGTGAAGTTTGATGATAAGGAGTCAACTTCCCTTCAAAATCAATCATAATTTCATCTATTCCAAGACCTCCATCTTTTTGAGGTCTTAATCCATCTATCGCCTCTTGCGGTTCTTGTTGTATGGACACATACGTATCAACATTATCTGGATGCTGTGTCATCATCGAGTAAGGAACTTTCTTCATTATATACCCCCAAATGAATTTTTATTTATATCGCTGTTTCAATTTTAACACAAATTTCGATAATGTAAATATTTTTTTCGTTACATATGCAAGAATATTTTTTAGAACTTGCATTTTTTTAATTAACACGTTTCTCAACCTGCAATAGACACAATATTTCGAATTATAGAGTTCCGGATCTTATTATGCTTATTATAAGTCCTATTCCAAATACAGCGGCAATAAAATAGCCTAATACCCCTACCAGAGACATCCCATAAACCTGAATGGGCCCCTTTGTATAAATGATTAATGATGACCCTATTATCATTGAAGCAATTATAAGCGCAAAAACCATCCTGTTTACCATCCTATTTAATGAATGAACAGTCTTATCAAGGTCTTCAACCTGAAGATGAAACTTCACTCTTCCTACTTTTACACTATCCATAAGTTCCATAAACTTTGTTGGTACAGCAAGAGCACTTTTACCAAAATCAAAAAACCTGAATATCAGATCTTCTTTTGTCATATCTTTTAAAAAAAAGTACTTATCCCCGTCACTTATTGTACTTATAAGCATTGAAATTATTTCTATATTGGGTGATAACTCAGTAATTACCCCTTCAAAAATAACCATGCTCCTGGCTAGAAGTACCAAATCTTTGTGCATCAGTATATTATTTTTGTTTGATATATTTATAATTTCCTGCAGCATCTCAGATACCTTTAAATTTTTCAATGCAGAACCTAAATAAGCATCAAGAAAGCTTTCAACATCGCCATAAAGAACATTCCTATCCACCCTGCCCCTTTTTACCCCTGTAGATAAAATAAATTCAATGATTTTATTGATATCTCTGTTTGCCAGTGCAATTATAGCTTCATTCAGTGATTCCTTAAGAAAAGGAGAAATCTCACCCATAATTCCAAAATCAATAAAACATATTTTTTTATCGGATATAAATATATTTCCGGGATGGGGATCCCCATGAAAAAATCCATCCTTGAATACTTGTTTAAAGTATATACTTACTAACTTTTCAGATATATCATCAATGTCATATCCTTTATTTATCAGAGTTTCTTTATCATTGATTTTAATTCCTTCGATTTTCTCCATAACCAGTATCTTCGGTGTCGAAAACCCTTTTACCATATCTGGTACTTTCAGAGGTATAACTTTAATATTGCATTCTTTAAACCGCTTAAGATTTTCTCCTTCTATGGTGAAATCCAATTCTTTCTCAGTTGTAGCTTTTATTTCATTTAATGCCTCAAGAGGGTCAATAAGTGTTCCCTTTACCCTTCCTTTTAAAAATCTTGCAATTCTTAAAAGAATTTTCATATCCTCTTCCATCATTCTGTCTATATTGGGTCTTTGAACCTTTACAACAACTTTCTGCCCATTTTTCAGTATGGCTTCATGCACTTGTGAGACTGATGCGGAAGCTAAAGGTTTTTCGTTAAAATACATAAAATATTTATCAACGTCCTCCTTCATTTCCTCTCTGAATACCTTCTTGACTTCCTCAATTGGTAATTTATTAGCATCATTTTGCAGCTTTTTAAATTCTTCTATATATTCTTCAGAAATAATATCAGGCCTGGTGCTCAGTATCTGCCCTATCTTCATGAATGTAGGTCCAAGTTTTTCAAAAGCTTCTCTAAGTTTTTCAGCCTGTTGCTTTTTATTTTCTGCTTTCCCTTCAATAATGAATCCGACTCCATACTGTGTAAGAACAGACATTATTTCTTTAAACCTATTCAAAGTAGTACTTTCCACTTGAACCTACTCCCCCTTTTGCAAAAAAGCTAAAGGAAAATTGTCCTTTAGCTTTTACCACCTCAATAAATCAACATAAATTTTATGATGTATCAAACATATTTACGGAGTACTTTTTGTTTCTAAAGTCTCCACTCTCTTTTTCAACTCATCTAATTCTTCTTTTTTAACATATCCAAGTTCATTCACTAGTGCAATAACATCTTCTCTGTTTAAAGGCTTCACATCTTTAGCTTTATTAGTAAAAGTCACCTTAAGTTCTTCAGTCAGTTCTTTTCCTTCCTCAACTGTCAGCTTACCCTTTTCAACCAATTCATTCACAACCTCTGATGCTTTATCATAAGTGGTTGCTATAGCGCCCACACCAGCTAAAAGTATTTTTTTTATCATACTAATCATCTCCTATGAACTTATTACCTATATTATACCACCTTTTGAAATTTGAATGTATCTTTTGTTATAATATTCTGTCTACTTCATGAATTTTTCTATCTCTTCAACTTCCTTAATCATGTCCTTTGTAAGAACTTCATATCCCTTTTCAGTAATGAGCACATCATCCTCTATTCTTATCCCTATACCTTCTTCCTCTATGTATATACCTGGTTCAACTGTATATATCATCCCAGGCTTAAGCAAGGTTTCCCTTTTCCCCACATCATGAGTGTCAAGCCCTAAACTGTGACCTATGGAGTGCCAGTAATATTTTCTGACTTCTTCCGCGTCTTTAATCAAACCTAATTTGATGCATTCTTCTGCAATCATTTCCGTGGCTTTGTTGTTTATTTCTTTAAAATTTATTCCCGGCTTCAGCTCTTCTATAACTTTCTTATTAACTCTTAAAACAGCTTCATAAACCTGTTTTTGCCTATCAGTAAATTTCCCATTTACAGGGAATGTTCTTGTTATATCCGCATTATAATATTCATATTGTGCTCCTAAATCAAATAATACCAAATCTCCATCCTTAATCTCTGAATCATTGTCAGCATAATGAAGAACTGTTGCATTTATGCCTGATGCTGCAATTGTTTTAAATGCCAGGTCTTTTGTTCCGTTCCTCTTGCAGTGAAAATCAAAATATGCTTCAAGTTCAAATTCCTTCATTCCTGCTTTAGAATTCTTCATTAATTCATTAACACCATCAATAGTTATTTTAATAGCTTTTCTTATATTTTCTATTTCTTCAGAACTCTTTATCATTCTAAGCTCCGATACTAAACTATAGCTGTTCTTTATGATTTTATCAGGATATTTGTCTTTGATTTCTTTTGCAAATTCTTCTTCCTGAGTTAGCCTTTGGGAAAACTTATCTCGTTCCAAATCTAAATATAGTCTTTCGATACCATCTTTAAATAGTACACCATGAAGAGTATCTTCAAAATCCTCTATATACTTTATTTGCCGAAAGGCACCTTTCTCTTTTGCTTCTCCTGCTCTAATGCTTTTGCCTATCCACTTTTCCAATTCCAAATCAGGTTTTTTAATAAATAAAATCTGTTTTGTTTCTTCTTTTCCTTTAACTAAAAGTAAAATTATATCCTGCTCATCCACTCCAGTCAGATAATAAAAATTTCTGTCAGGTGTAAACAAATATGCCTCATCACCAGTTTTTTTTGGTGCACTTCCTGCAAAAAAAACTGCTGCACTGTTTTCTTCTATATTATTCAACAAATTCTCCCTATTCTTTTTAAAAACTTCTGATTTCATATAAAAAGTATCTCCTTTTAATTTTTTAATATATAATAATTATAACATAAAAACCAAATATTCCTGAAAACATGGAATTGAATACTACAGGAGGACAACAATGTTTATATTGAATAACGTTAAATACAAAAATATACTGGACATCACAAGCCTGCTAATTCCTTCAGACAAAATTGTTATTATTCAAGGTGAAAGCGGATCTGGTAAAAGCACTTTACTACGGCTATTAAATAAGCTTATCTCTCCTGAGAACGGAAACATAAGCTATAATGGCACCTCCCTGAAGGAGCTGGATTCTGTTTATCACAGAAAAAATGTGGTCATGAGTTCCCAGGCAGCTGTCATGTTTAAGGGAAACATCAGAGATAATATATTATTGCCCTTAAATATAAATAAAAAATCACCTATAGAGGACTCCTCAATAATGAAACTACTGGAAACAGTACACTTGAAAAAGGATCTGGACACCAATTGCGATATTTTGTCAGGTGGTGAAAAACAAAGGGTTGCTCTTGCAAGAGCATTGGCTCTGACCCCCGAAGTTCTCCTTTTAGATGAACCCACCTCTGCTTTAGACAGTTCAACTGAAGAAGGATTGATGGAAGACCTGATTAAATATTGCAAAGATAAGAATATTTCACTGATAATAATAACTCACTCAAAAGCAGTCTCCGCTTCTTTTGCTGAATATATGATAGAATTATCATCCGGAAAAGTTGTTTTTCAAGGGGAGGTGGCATAATTGGGCGGCGCAAAGGACTTAAGCATTTATCAGCTTCTCACAGCTTATTTATTTGTGGTTATTCTCATTGTTATAGTCAAGATAAGAAATATTCCCAGAGAAAAACTTATTTTACTCTCTTCAATACGGATGACCCTCCAGCTGATCCTGACTGGATATATTTTAATCTATGTTTTTAAATACCCCAACGTAATTATAACTATAGTTATACTGCTTGTAATGGAAACTTTCTCTGTTATGAATATAATTAAAACACATAAGGCAAACTTAACAGGATTCTTAAAGAAAAGCATTCTTATATCCATGTTTGCCGGAAGCATCAGCACCCTGCTATTCTTCATTATTTTTGTGGTAAAAAATCCGCCATGGTATTCCCCTCAATATTTCATTCCTTTAAGCGGAATGTTCATAGGTAATTCCATGACCGGATTATCACTGGCTGTTTCAAGGCTTATTACTGGAATGGATAAAGATAAGAACCTCATCGAAACCTACTTAATGCTTGGAGCTTCACCTAAAAGAGCCTGCAAAGATATAGTAAATACAGCATTTGACTCTGCTATTCTTCCTACTGTCAACTCAATGCTCGGTATGGGAATAGTATTTCTTCCAGGAATGATGACAGGACAGATTCTATCTGGTTCTTCACCTTTAGTTGCCATTAAATATCAGATAGCTATTATGCTTGGAATATTAGGAAGTGTATCAATTACTGTCCTTATATTTTTATATCTCGGTTTCAGAAACTACTTCAATGATGAGGCCCAATTAATTGACAAAGAATAAATAACAGATAAAAAAGGAAGTTATTCTTTGCATAACTTCCTTTTTCACACTCTTTACTCAATTTTCTCTAAGCGGGCGGTTGATTTATTTATTAAAATTCTATAACTGACTATTGTACATGCGATTAACAATGCAATAACAGTCGCAAATCCAAATGTTTGAGAAATTACAAAAGTCCCTCCAATATATAAAAGCAACGAAATTACACTTAAAATGAGCATTCCTCCTATGGTTTTCATTATATTAAAGTTATTCTTCACTGCCTGTTGCTCATTGTCCCAGTCTAATTTAGGGGAATACGTATCTATTAAAACACCCAAAATACTTACAAGAACAATTATTAATTCTCCCATTAAAAAAGCTCCAATAATTGTTTCAATATTCACCTTAAACATCAATAAAGCAAGTGCAAATATTATGTTGGTTACATTACTTAATCCAACAGCCATATACACCTTTGCCAATAATCTTGTTTTTGGTAAAACAGGCATATATTTTGTAGCTGCCATTTCTTTCCCTTCCCTTGATACAGCTGTAGATGCAATTGAATTTGAACTCACCATAAAAGCCATTAATCCTATATATATTCCTATAATTATATGAGGGGAATCTTTTGAACCGCTCACTAACTCATTAAGCTTTCTTATCCCTTCAGCTCCGGATCCTATAAAAGGAATAATGAAAATAATAATTGGAAGTATTAATGTGCTGATACAATTAATCACATACGATGGTGTTCTTAGAAGAATTTTTATTTCCCTCTTAATCAAAGCTGTTAATTGTGAATTTTCTTTAACAAAACTCTCCTTCTGCTTTCCAGATAAAATACTTTTTCTTGAGCTTGATTGGGATAATCCCACTGCACCCCTTATATAGAGCGTATCAGCCAATTTATATACCAAGACAACAATTGATGAAGTAATTAAAATTAATAAGATTAAATTAATAAACCCTTTAGCTGTTCCACTTTCAGTTAAACAATAGGTAGAAAACTTGACATTGAAGAATATGGTTGTCATTCTGTCAAAAATAGATCCTTGCCCTAAAACAGCCTGTATACTTTCTGCATTGTCAACGTGAAAATTATTTCCCATTCTCTGAATTAAGAAATTTATCCCTAGTGCAAAAAAAATGCCCATAAATCCTGCAATTACCTTAAATCCGTCCTTATGTTTTGATAAATTAGTGAATCTCATCAATAAAAAGCTTATGATAGTCCCATAAGCAATAGGCACTACAGGCAACGACAAAAGAACTATAATTGCAGATAAATAATATAAAAGTCCTGATCCAGACACAATTCCATATACAATTACCCCTGGAATAATGCATATCAAGAAAATATACTCATATAATACTATACTTAAAAACTTTCCGATTACTATATGGGATGCCTTAACTGGCAAAGGAAGCAGCCATTCCACATCCTGCGAAAAATAAAAAATACTCATTACTCCTGTTATTCCCAAAATAAATATCACCAATGATGCTGTGTTAAATAATGTTCCAAGTAGAAGTTCTTTTTGATTAAGAAGAACTAAAGGCTTGTATATTGCTGAAACCATAAATGAAATGGGTATTGCTATGCTTCCCATGGAGATTAATATTGCCGCTGCCACAGCTATCTGTTGTGCTTTTCCTTTAGCATTTGAAGTAATTCCATAATAAAAACTCCTAATAAAAAACTTTGTAAGTATCCATAATTTATTCATTTTCAGTCATCTCCAGGAACATTTTTTCCAGAGTCTCATCCTCTGAGAACTTATTTTTCATTTCTTCTAAAGTCCCGCAAAAAAGGATTTTCCCTTTGTTGATAACAGCAACCCTGTCACATAGCTTTTCCGCCACCTCAAGAACATGTGTTGAAAAAAATACACTTTTCCGGGCCTCCGCATGTTTCTTCATCATCTCTTTCAAAAGAAATGATGATTTGGGGTCTAATCCTGTCATAGGTTCGTCAAGTATCCATACCTCCGGATTATGTATCAATGCGCCCATCAGCACCATCTTTTGTCGCATGCCATGAGAGTAGCTCTGCAATTTATCACCCAGAGAAGTTTCCATGGAAAATTCTTTTGATAATCTATCTATTTTCCCACATCTTTCACTTAGGGGCACATCATATATATCAGCCATAAAGTTTAAATATTCTATTCCTTTCATCCTCAAAAACATATCCGGATTATCCGGAACATATCCAAACTTTTTTTTATACTCCAAAGGATTATCCTTTATGTTCAATCCATTAATGAGTATTTCTCCTTTTGTAGTTGATAGTATTCCCGTAATCATCTTGATGGTTGTAGTTTTTCCTGCACCGTTTGGCCCTAAAAAGCCAAAGATTTCACCATCCTCAATTTTCAGAGTTATATCATCCACTACATTTATTTTTCCGTTGTAACTTTTAGTCACCCCTTTAATTTCTATCACCTTAAACCACCTCAAGTTTATTCTAATTCAAATAAACACCACTCTCAATATTTTCTTTATAATAGCATTTTTACCATCAAAATTGACAATATTATTGCTGTTAAATCTGCCATAACTGCTGCCCATAGAGTATGCCTTATTTTTTTTATTTTCACAGCTCCGTAGTATACTGTGACAGTATAAAAAATAGTTTCTGTAGTTCCCATTAATACCGAAGCTACCAATCCTATATAAGTATCAGCTCCATAGTTTTTAATAATATCCGTATACACACCAATTGCTCCGCTTCCTGATAGGGGTTTTATCAATATCAAAGGCAGCAATTCCTGAGGCAGTCCTATAATTGCTGTTATTGGAGACAGCAGAAAATTTAAAATATCTAAAAGACCCGATTCTCTGAATATTTTGACTCCGATTATCATTGCAAGAAGATATGGAAAAATCCGCAGACATACCTGCGCTCCTTCCTTAGCTCCTTCAACAAACCACTCATACACTTTTTTTCCGCTTATCATACCATAAAATATTGTTAATAAAAATATAATCGGGATTATACTTAAGCTTAAATTCCTAATCATCGTGCCTCCTAAAAATACTTCTGAAGAATTTTTGAAGCAATAATGCCTGCAATAGCAGCTCCACCTGTAGCAATTACAGCAGGCATTACTATAACTGCCGGATTTTGCGAGTTACAAGCAGCTCTTATGGAAATGACTGTTGAAGGTACCAGCTGAATGCATGCAGCATTTAATACTAAGAATAATGCCATATCATCAGACGCTTTAGACTCGTCTCTATTCAGTTTCTGCATTTCCTCCATGGCTTTTATCCCAAAAGGCGTTGCCGCATTGGATAATCCAAAAACATTTGCTGTTATATTCATTACAATAGCACCTAATGCCTTTTCATCCTTAGCAGCATCCTTGAAAATTATTTTTAACAATGGCTTCAAGAGTTTGGCCATTTTTTCTGTTAATCCGCTTTTCTCCGCTATCTTCATTACTCCACACCAAAAACACATTATACCTAGAAGTCCTATTATCAATTCAACAGCACTTCCTGAGGAATCAATAATTCCTTTGCTTATTTCCATGCCTTTTCCTCTCAAAACACCTATAATAATCCCTGATGCTACCATAAAAAACCAAATATAATTTATCATCTCAAACACCACTTTTTTATATTTTTTTATGTAAAGGACTTGATAAAATATATGCCTTGAAGGCTATGTTAATACGTGATAGGATTTACTTGCAGGCAGTTTATTTATATTCCCTGCCTGCAATTGATTTTCAAGGAGATTTGATTATGGAAGAAAACAAACTTAAATTAGCACAACAAGAAGTAGACGAAGCACTACAAACAGTAGAATTTATGGAAAAGGTACTGGATGAATCCAATTCCAAAGAATTATTAAAAGAAAAGTTCATGACTCTTTCTACAAAAGTTCAGGAACTGGAAGAAATATTAAAAAACGAGGGTATTATATAATAAATAAAATCCCTGTGAAATCATCTTGAATTTCACAGGGATTTTATTTACTCTTCTTTTTATATCAGCAATCTGTACATATTTCCTTCTGTTCTAAGGAAATTTCTATGCAGTTTATAATTCATGTCGTATCCTTCCACCAATGTCCAAAATTTCTTTCAGGTGGCATAATTCGTGGATTATAACATAATTTATTATTCTCTCAGGCATCATTATAAGCCTGTAATTGAGATTTATATTTCCTTTTGACGAGCAGCTTCCCCATATGGTTTCAACATCCTTAATTCTTATATTATTGACATTGAACCTCAATACCCTGGCTTTCTCCTGCACCATATGAGATAAATATGCTTTTGCTATTTTTTTGTACCAGTTAGCTATAATTTTATTTATTGTCTTTTCTTTATCACTTTCTTTTTCAAAAATATAAATCTCTATTTCTTCACCAGTATATTTCAATTGGTTTCCTGCTTCTTTCACATAGCTTATCTGAGTTTTGATTTTCTTACCCATTAAAAATAACTGGCTTTTTTCAGAACCCTTATTAATTTTTAAAGAATTTAGCTCCTTTACCTTATCCCTTATGATATTTTCATTGGTTTTTACCAGCAATTCAATCTGTTTCTTTGTAGCATTCTTAGGTGCCAGTACCAAAATTTCATTGTCATTGGATATCTTTATGGCAACCTTTTTCCTTCTGTTATCCCTTACTATTTTATATTTCATACAATTTATTCCTTAAGAAAAGAATTTTGAACATTTTTTTGAATGTTAAAAAAGGCCCCTAAACAAGCCTTTTTAATTTATATCTTCTATTTAGCACTATCTCTCTCAATCAAATCATGCTCTAAAACATAATGTGCCTGATCAATAGGCTTTTGATTGATTATCTTTATCAGCATTCTCATAGCAACTGATCCCATATCATACATAGGTTGAGCAACAGTTGTTATTTTAGGGTAAAAAAGTTCAGCAGCAGATATATTGTTAAATCCTATAACTTTTACATCCTCCGGAACCTTGATTCCGCTATCTCTCAATGCATTGATCGCTCCCATAGCCACTTCATCAGAACCGCATATTAAGCCTTCCAATTTCTTGCCTGAAGCTAATATTTCTTTTACCCCCTCATATCCTGTAGAAGCTTTCAGAGACTTAAAATAAGTAAGCTCGCTGTCAACTTCTACTCCAGCCTCTTTCAAAGCATCTTCATATCCATTATATCTTATAGCCCAAGCATTTAGAGCTTCTTTTTTCATTCCAATATATCCGATATTTTTCAAACCTTTATCAAGCAAATACTTTGTCGCATCATATGCTGCCTTAACATTATCAATTATTACGCTTGGCAAGGTTCCCTCCTTATCTTTTGTCTCTACAAGAACTGTCTTCAAGTCCAATTCGTTGATCAGCTCCAAAATATCATCTTGCAGAGAAGAGCTCATGTATAAAACACCATCAACCATTTTCTCCTTAAGCACTCTCAGATATTCTTTTTCCTTTTCTCCATCAAAATCTGAGTTACATAAGATTACATTATAGTCATAAATGTTAGAAACATCTTCTGCTCCTCTTACAATTTCAGGATAAAACTGGCTTGAAATATCAGGAACCAATATTCCTATAGTCTTAGTCCTTTGAGTTTTTAAACTTCTTGCTACTATATTAGGTCTGTAGCCTAATTTCTTTATAGCATCTACAACCTTCTTTTTTGTCTCTTCATTAACCACATCAATATCATTAAGAACTCTGGACACAGTTGCAATTGAGACTCCTGCTTCTCTAGCCACGTCCTTGATAGAAGTTGCCATAATCATCACTCCCGTTTTATAAATTTATTATAACTTTATATTTCCAAAATAAAACACGCTTATCTAAACGTTTTCCTACTCTAATTATACGAAAATAGATTCGTGTTTTCAATTGTTTTCATAACTCATTTATCATTTTATCAATAATAAATAAAAAATCAACCCTAATCTTGCTATATAGGGTTGATTTTTGCAAATAATTTATTTTTTTCTTTTACTAGATTTTCTCAACAGTCATATTTAGGGTTTCACCATTGATATTGCACTCAGAATAATCCTTATTTTCATTAAAGAAAATAGCTTCAGTCAATGTTTCCTTCTTAATATTCTGTTCAAATTTCTCCGCTACGCCTTTAAGCATATCATTACCGGCTAAATATAGATTTATCTTGTCAGCCACTTCAAAACCACTTTCTTTTCTCATGTTTTGTATCTTTGAAATAATCTCTCTTAAGTGTCCTTCTTCTCTTAGCTCCTCAGTGATAGCTGTATCTAAAACTACCCCAGTAGAGCCCTCTCCTGCAAATGCATATCCTTCAAGCCCTTGCATTGTTACAAGCAGATTTTCATTATTTAAAACAATGTCATTACCTTGAATTGTTATAACTTCTTCTCCTCCGCTTTGAATTTTTTGTGCAAGTTCCATTTGATTTCTTGATGCTATTTCTTTTCTTATTGCAGGAATCATTTTACCATAAGACTTTCCTAAAACAGGAAGATTTGGTTTTATTTCAAAATTAACATATTTTGATAAATCTGCTCCAAATTCTATATACTTGATATTAAGTTCATCTTTTATTATGTCTCCGTAATAAACCGGAAGAGATGCAGTTGATACCAGCATTTCTCCAAGGGGCTGCCTGTTTTTGATGTTTGCTGTGTTTCTAGCGCTTCTTCCCATCTTTACTATAGCATAGGCTAAATCCATCTCTTTTTCCAGCTCAAGATTTACCTCTGAAGCGTCATATTGTGGCCAAGTGCATAAATGAACACTTTCTGGAGCTTTTTTGTCCAATGAAACTACTAAGCTCTGATAAATAGCCTCTGTCATAAATGGAACGAAAGGAGCCGCTACCTTTGATAAAGTCACCAACACTTTATACAATGTAGAATATGCACCTATTTTATCCTCAGTTAATTCAGTAGTCCAGTATCTGGATCTGTTTCTTCTTACATACCAGTTGGATAGCTCATCAACAAAATCCTCTAATGCTAACGCACCTTGAGTTATTCTGTATCCTTCCAAGTCCTCTTCCACTGTTTTAATTAAAGTGTTTAATTTGGATAATATCCACTTATCCATTACATTGTCTGACTTAAAGTCTGAATATTTTGTTGCATCGAATTTGTCTAAATCAGCATACAGCACATAGAAAGAATAAACATTCCAAAGAGTGCTTAAGAATTTTCTTTGAGTATCAGCTACATCATCTTTAGAAAATCTTGTTGGAAGCCATGGAGCACTTGCTGTGTAGAAATGCCATCTTGTAGCATCTGCTCCCACTGAGTCCAAAACATCATTCGGAGCCACAACATTTCCCTTGGATTTTGACATCTTTAACCCTTTCTTATCTAAAACGTGCCCTAAAACTATACAATTTTCAAAAGAATTTCTGTCAAAAATTGCTGTAGAGATAGCCAACAGTGTGTAAAACCATCCCCTTGTCTGGTCAACCGCTTCTGATATGAATTGTGCAGGGAAGTTTGCTTCAAACAATTCCTTATTTTCAAAAGGATAATGATGTTGTGCAAAAGGCATAGATCCGGAGTCAAACCAACAGTCTATAACTTCTGAATATCTCTTCATTTCCTTTCCGCATTTTTCACACTTTAAGTTCACCTTATCTATGAAAGGCTTGTGAAGTTCTATATCTTCAGGTACATTTATACCCTTATTTTTCAATTCTTCAATGCTTCCTATACATTCCCTGTGACCACATTCACATTCCCAGATTGGCAATGGTGTTCCCCAGTATCTGTCTCTTGAGATACCCCAGTCAATAACATTTTCAAGGAACTTACCAAATCTTCCTGTTCTTATGTTATCAGGATACCAATTAATTTTATTGTTATTTTCTATTAACTTATCTCTTAAGGAAGTAGTTCTTACAAACCAGCTGTCCTTTGGATAATATAATAACGGAGTATCACATCTCCAGCAATGTGGATATGAATGCAAGTGTTTTTCTGCCTTGAACAGCTTATTGTTTTCTTTTAAATATTCAACAATGCTGTCATCGCATTTCTTAACAAACTTTCCTGCCCATGGAGTAACCTCCGGCTCAAACTCTCCTTGTGCATTAACAAGGTTAAGAAGCGGAAGATTATACTTCTTACCGATTAAACTGTCCTCTTCTCCATACGCTGGTGCAATATGAACTACTCCGGTACCGTCTGACAGAGTAACGTAGTCTCCATGAACAACATAAAAGGCTTTTTCCTCAACCTTTGCAAAAGGCATCAATTGTTCATATTCTGTACCTAAAAGCTCTTCGCCTTTAAATTCCCTTATAATTTCTGAATCTTCTCCCAATAGCTTATTAACTAAATCCTTGGCTAAAATATAAACCTCATCACCATGATTCACTTCAGCATATACATAAGCTTTATTTATACATAATGCCAGGTTTGAAGGTAATGTCCACGGAGTTGTTGTCCATGCCAATATATATTTATTATCTTCTCCCTTAACCTTGAACTTTGCTATTGCAGTCAGATCCTTAACATCCTTATATCCTTGAGAAACCTCATGTGAAGAAAGACCTGTTCCGCATCTTGGGCAGTACGGCATTATTTTATGACCTTTATATAAAAGATCTTTATTCCACATTTCTTTAAGAGCCCACCAAACAGATTCAATATAGGAATTGTGATAGGTAACATATGGTTTCTCCATATCAACCCAATATCCTATTTTGTTTGTCATCTCTTCCCACATGCTTACATAAGTAAATACACTGTCCTTACACTCTTGAACAAACTTCTCTACACCATATTCTTCTATTTGTTCCTTGCCTGAAATTCCAAGTTTCTTTTCTATTTCAAGTTCTACAGGAAGTCCATGAGTATCCCATCCAGCTTTTCTTATTACCTTATATCCCTTCATTACTTTGAATCTTGGAATAATGTCCTTCATAACCCTGGTTAAAACGTGACCTACATGAGGCTTACCATTTGCTGTAGGAGGTCCGTCATAAAAAGTGAAGAACTCCCCATCTTTATTCATTTCAAAGTTTCTATTGATTACATTTTTTTCTTTCCAAAGGCCTGTTATCTGATTTTCCATATCCACAAACCCTTTTGATACATCGATCTTATTGTACATAGTTATATCTCCCTTCTAAGAATTCCCCTAAAAATAAAAAAACTCCGTCCCAATTGGACGAAGTAAAATTCGCTATACCACCATCAGTTTAATGCTGCTGAACTAAATTCATAAATGCACACTCAGCAGTAAATCAAGTACTGTCATACTCTATCCTTTAACGCAGGCCAACGGGATAAGCTTACTAATTCACATAACGTTCAGCCTCCAACTCCCAGGTGATTTTCTCTAAATGCGGTTGTGACTTTACACCAAACAGCCACTCTCTTAAAACCAGCTTCCTTAGGTACTTGCCCTGTTCATAGTCTCTAGGGAAATTATATACTAGGGTTTTTAAAAAGTCAACGGACATGTAAATTTTTTCACAATACTAATAGATACTTGATATTAGTTAATATTTACTTTTTGCACCTGTTTATGTTTTAATATATTTACAGAAAGAATTAACACTTTCTGTTACCATTACAGTATCCCTTATTCATTATTGGAGGTTGTAGTCTATGGACAATAACTTGAATGAAGAAATATTAGATAAGCTTACTAAGGTTTGTTTATGTAAGGCAATCCCCAAATCTAAGATCAAAGAAGCTATACAGAATGGTGCAACTACCGTTCAGGAAGTGCAAAAAGCAACTGGCGCCGGCTCAGGAGGATGCTCCGGAAGAAGATGCACTCCCAAAATACAAGAGCTGATTAACAAAATATCAGTTTTGGAATAACCATTATATCTTCCTATTTAAAGCAGGGCCGCTTCAGATTAATATTTTAAGACGGCCCATTTTTTTATTTCAAAATTTATTATTTTATCACTAATATATCTAAATCTTTCCAAGCAATTCTTTTATTATACTAACCTGGTTGGTTGTAAGTCCAAATTCTTCCCCTAATCTCCTGTTATCATATCCCTGATGTACATATTCTTTAAACACCTGAAGCTTCTCTCCATTTGTTATATATTCCTCTACCCGCTTAGAGTCCTCCTCTGAAATACCTTTCAAATCATCGGCTATTTTGTCATAAAGATTCATTTCCTTGATAATATCCCAAGTCATAAAAAACTCCTCCCTTCATTTCTATTAGTATGTGAGAATTCAATTTTTTTTATAAATAATAATTCTGCGTATTCTCACAAAATATATTAAATAAATTCTATTATGATATAATCAATATAAATATAAATTAAGGAGTGTAATTATGACTTGTAAATTCTATTTAAATAAGGGAATAACTAAGAAATCTCTCCATGGCCGTCCATGGATATACATAAGCGAGATTAACGAATATGATGGCGAATATGAAAATGGTGATATAGTTGAAGTGTATGATTTCAAAGGAATCTTTTTAGGAAAAGGTTATATCAATGACCATTCAAAAATAACTATACGAATAATGACCAAAGATATAGATGAAAATATAGATGAGAACTTCTTCAGACAAAAGATGAACATGGCTTGGGATTACAGGAAAAAGGTTATAGACACATCAAGCTGCAGATTTGTATTTGGAGAAGCTGACTTTCTTCCTGGCCTTACCATTGATAAATTTGAAGACTACTATGTAATCCAGATATCTACCTTGGGGATGGATAAATATAGAGATATCATTGTAAAGTTGCTTATAGAAGACTTCGGAGCAAAAGGAGTTTATGAAAGAAGCGACATAACCACCAGAGAAATTGAAGGTCTTGAGCAAAAGAAAGGCTTCCTGACAGAACCCTTTGATACTATGGTTCAGATAGTTGAAAACGGCGTTAAATATTTTGTGGATATTGAAAACGGCCAAAAGACGGGATTTTTCCTTGATCAGAAAGAAAACAGAAAGGCAATACATAGAATATGCAAGGATGCCAACGTTCTTGATTGTTTTACCCATACAGGCTCCTTCGCTCTTAACGCTGGCATTGCAGGCGCAAAGTCAGTGCTTGGCATTGATGTTTCCCAGCATGCTGTTGATTTTGCCAGAAGGAATTCCGAACTTAACGGATTATCTGAAACAGTAAAATTTGAATGCCATAATGCTTTTGACATCCTGGCTGACTGGTCAAAGGAAGGAAAAGAATTTGATGTTGTAATACTTGATCCCCCTGCTTTTACAAAGTCAAGAGATACAATAAAAGGTGCTAAAAGAGGTTACAAAGAGATAAACCTACGTGGAATTAAAATGGTTAAAAAGGGCGGATTCTTTGTGACTTGTTCCTGCTCCCACTACATGAGCCAGGAGCTGTTAGCCGAGACAATAATGGATGCTGCAAAAGATGCAAAAAGACAGTTAAGGCAGGTTGAATTCAGGACTCAATCCTGTGACCACCCTATACTATGGGGATCAGATGAATCCTACTACCTGAAATTTTATGTTTTCCAGGTAATTTGATATTAGTTAATAGATAAGGTGTGTTCCTGGGCTGCTTGAAAAGAAGCCCAGGAACACACCTTAATTATATTATTTATACTCTTTTCCCTGATAACAATCATTGTCTTCTAATGTCTTATCTATAGAATTCAATACTTCCCACTTTTTAAGACTCCACATAGGTCCAATCAAAAGACTTCTTGGTGCATCACCTGTCAACCTATGTATAACCATACTTTGAGGAATAATATTTATACTCTTGCATATAAGATCAATATAATCTTCTTGAGAAAGGAATTTTAGTCTTCCTTGTTCATACAACTTAACCATAGGAGTATCCTTCATCAAATGCAGCAAGTGGAACTTGATTCCCTGTATATCCTTTTTTGCTACATATCTCACAGTTTCAAGCATTTCCTCCCTGGTTTCTTCCGGAAGACCGAATATTGTATGAACCACTACATCTATTCCCCTTGCTCTTAAATCATCAACAGCCTTTTCAAAAACATTAAGACTGTATCCCCTGTTAATAAGTTTCGCCGTTTTATCGTGAACAGTCTGAAGGCCTAATTCCACCCATAAATACACCTTTTTATTTATTTCCTCCAGCAAATCCAAAACTTCCTCAGAAAGGCAGTCCGGTCTTGTTGCTATTGCTAAAGCAACAACATCCTTCTGATTCAATGCCTCCTGATATTTTTCCTTAAGAACTTGAACTGGAGCATATGTATTGGTATATGCCTGAAAATAAGCTATGTATTTTCCTTTCTTCCATTTCTTAGCCATCATTTCCTTTATGTGCTGAAACTGCTTCTCTATGGAGAACTCCCTGTCTCCCGCATAATCTCCCGATCCTCTTTCACTGCAGAACAAGCATCCGCCGCTGCTTATCTTCCCATCCCTGTTGGGGCATGAAAAACCTGCATCTAAAGAAATTTTAAAAATTTTTTCACCAAATTTCTTTCTTAAAAAATAATTTAAACTTAAATACCTTTTACCATCCCAAAGGACCTTTTCCATCAAATCACCTTTTTCATGTAATATATTTATTTAATTATATTACATTTTTGTGATTTTTAAATCCTTTAGATTCACAGAATATTCTCCTGCAACATCTTGTCTTATATTCTGAGCCCCCGCCAATGGTTTCACCGTAAAATAAAGGGAATACTCATCAATACCTTTTATAATTAATTGATATTTATCTTTCGGGAAATTATCCTCAAGCTTAACATCTGCTAAATCGCCTGTGCTGACCTTATAAATATTTATACCTTTCCCGTTATTATCTTCTGAATATTGCACTATTATATTTTCTTCATCCTTTCCGAAAATCATGGATTCTACTCTTTTACCACTGTAAATATCCAAGGAAACAATCTTTTTACCGATAGGATTTTCAACAATCCCTGCCGTTCCTGTTGATGTTGATGTTGATGCAGCTGTGCCTGCACCTGCATTTGATTCTCCGAGTGATTTCTTCTTTTCCTCTTCATCAATTTCTATTATAGCCAGTATTGTTTTTGTTCCATCAACTCCTGTTACTGCGACCTTTTTACCCTCATAAGATATACTTATAATGCCGAATTCCTTAGGATCTATACTTTCTTTAAATATCGGCGCTTTATTTACCTTAGGATAAATTTCCCCTGGAAAGTTAGAAGTCCTCATCAATAAGTAGCTTCTTACATCATCTTTATATTTTATTCTTAATGAACTATCCCTTGTAAAAACCTCAAGTTCTGTAGAAGCCTCTGCCCTTGCTACCTCATATCCACCTTTTACATTCTTCTGTATCTCTAAGGAGTAATTATCCAAGCTGCCCTTTGGGGCATTTGTTGAACATTTATTTACTCTATACGTATATAGAATGCTTTTTCCCGTTTCCCTGGAATCCCTTTTTTTATATGAAATTATAGGATTGCCCTTTCTGACCAGCTCCCTGTTCTTTTCATTTAAATCCTTACTGCTTATCCTGGCTAAACTTTCGAAATCACCCTGAGATAAAAAGTCTATATACTGTCCAGCGAGTTTTTCTCCTTCAGCATAATCGAAGCTATTATCAGATACACTCCTGCTAATTACATTTTCTCCTCTTTTGCACCCTTCAAGTGAAAAGGTGAGAATAATTGCTATAAGGATTCTTAATAATTTCTTCACTGTCATCAACCCTCCGTTCTTAAACTATATTTTTAGCTTTTCCAAAAGCAAATTAAACTATTTATCAATTTAAGTTGGGAATAAATATATGAATTTACTTATATAATTTATATAGGCAAAATTATAGGAGGGATTCTATTGAAAGAAAATATCAAACATATTTTCCAGGTGGCTGCTGTCTTTATAGGTACCATTGTTGGTGCCGGCCTCGCATCAGGAAGGGAAATAACGCAATTTTTTACTGTATATGGTGTTAAAAGCTTTATTGGTATAATACTTTGCGGGCTATTTTACATCATAATGGGATCTCTGATTTCTAAAATAGGTCTGGATTATGGCTTAAGTTCATACTCAGATGTAATAAAAAAAGTAAGCCCCAATATCTTGGGGAGCTTTACCGGAATTTTCACAACCTTATACTTATTGTCCAGTTCTTCTATAATACTTGCCGGGTCTGGTGCACTGCTTAACCAGTTTTTTAAGATTCCTAAAATAGTGGGAACATTGATTATGATTTTACTTGCTCTTGTTGTTCTTTTAAGGAACACTAAGGGTTTGATTGAAATAAATTCTGTTATCGTCCCATCCCTTATTATTATTATTATTACTATTATGCTTCTTTACGTACTTTTTTACAGAAACTATTTAAATTTTGAGAGTTTAAGCTCTTTTCCTGCACAAAAAGACCACTGGTTTTTATCAACAATCCTATACTCAGGATATAATATACTTTGTTCCAGCGGAGTATTAATCTCACTAGGGAAAGAATTTAAAAAAAAGAGCACTCTCTTTTGGGGAATCGTGTTTGGTGCAGCCGGATTAACCTTTATTTGTTTCCTAATAAATATTATGCTTATGCTGAATCAGCCTTATATATACAAATATGAAATTCCTCTTCTCTATATCACTGACAGGTTCGGCACCGCACTCAAAGGAATTCTTCTTGCCGTTATTTTCATGGAGATGTTCTCCACAGAGGTTTCTGATGTTTATTCAATAAGCAAGACTTTAGAGCAAGCCCTCCATATCCCCTTCAAACTGGGTATTTTCTTAATAATATTTCTAGCTTTGCCTATATCCCAAATTGGTTTTTCAACCCTTATTTGCACGCTTTATCCTATATTTGGCATGTTAAGTTTGATTTTCATAATTCAGTGTCTCACTTTTTATATACGGCGCTATGTATTAAAATAAATAATTTATTTTGACATTTTCAAGGTGTATAATCTTTTTGAGGTGTTTATAATGAACTATTTAGATATGCTTGACAGTTGCCGCTTATGTAATAGAAATTGCGGTATTAATAGAAATAAAGAAGTTTCAGGCTTTTGTAAAGCCGGAAAAGAAGTTAAGGTTGCAAGGGCTGCTCTTCATTATTGGGAGGAACCTTGCGTGTCCGGGAAAAATGGTTCAGGAACAGTATTTTTCTCTCATTGCAATTTTTCCTGTGTATTTTGCCAAAACCATGAAATAAGCCAAGGATGCAGAGGGAAGGTCATCACCTTAGAACGACTCAGTGAAATTTTTCTGGATCTTCAGGCGCAAGGAGCCAATAATATTAACCTTGTCACCCCTACACATTATGTGCCTCAGATAATTGAAGCCTTAAAAGCAGCAAAAAACAGAGGCCTTACTCTCCCTATACTATATAATACAAACGGATATGACTCCATAGATACAATTAAATCTTTAGATGGGATTGTAGATGTTTATCTTCCGGATTTTAAATACTTTGATGATAAATACTCAATAAAATATTCAAAAGCTCCAAACTACAGGGAAAATCTTATTCCGGTCCTTAAAGAAATGTTTGTTCAGACAGGGAAGGCTAAGTTTGATTCTGACGGAATAATTCAGAAAGGAATGATTATAAGACATCTCATGCTTCCATCCCTCCTTTTTGACTCAAAAAAAGTTTTAGACACAATTTATAACCTTTTTAACGACAAGGTTTATATAAGCATAATGAATCAATATATTCCTATGCACGAAGCTTATAAATTCGCTGAAATAAATAAGTCTCTTAATCCCAGACATTATGACTCTTTAGTTCATTATGCCGTTTCACTAGGCATAACCAAAGGATTCATTCAGGAAGAAGGAAGTAACTCCAAGGTCTTTGTTCCAAGTTTCATGAACGAAGGAGTTTAAAAATCCCCAGATTAAACCGCAAAAAAGATGACCCATAAGTTTATTACGGTCATCTTTTTATCTGTATTACTAAAGTTCTATTTCAACCTTATCCAGCTTAGCCAGAGGTTTTATTTCTTTAATGTATGCAGTTTCTGTAATTAAGTTGCTTTTATTGGAAACTAACAGGACTTTTGTATTATCAAGCTTCTTAACCTGCCTGATAACTCTTTTCCCTTGAAATTCAAGAAGCATTATACAGTTGTTTTCTACTTCTTTTACCAAATGAACCAAAGCCTTATCACCTTTGGCTATTCTGAATCCAAGCATATCATCTTCCTCAATTGCTATATAGAAGACTTTGTCTGCTGCGAAACCATTTATTTTATTTGAATGTATCGGTAATTCCACAGACCCAAGTTCCTTACTAAATGTATAATTATATATAGGAACCTTTCTGAAAACAGAACTGAAAGCACTGCTCCAGTCTTCATTCACTGAACTTAAATCTACTTTTGGTGATTTTACGCCTGGAGAGACCTTTCTTACAGGTTCACTCTTTACATCTTGTCTTAACTCTTCATCTAAAGCCACCATGCTTATATCATTTAAGTCAGTTTTAAGAACCTTTCCGATTCGCTCGATAAGATTTTCACTTAAAACCTTTCTTCCCAGCTCTACCTCGTTGATGTATTTTTCTGCAAGGCCTAGTTTCTTAGCCAAAGCCTTTTGAGTCAAGCCACTTGTCTCTCTGGCTTTTTTTATCTTTTCACCTACTCTGCTCAAATCAACGTCATCCTTCCTTACTTCTTTACAAAGGCCTTATGCCATTCCCTTTCTTCAACCAAATGTTCTGTCAGATGCTTAAAACTCCAATTTATTGACGTAGGAGTCACTACTGCCTTGATTGAATCCGGAGAAAAACTTCTGATTATGTTAATCATTATTTTCAGTTCATCATCTGTGAAATTATTGAAAACAATCACCTTTTCATCAGTCGCTTTACTGTCATAGGTCTCAAACCTCAATCCGTTTATTATGTCTTTAAGCTTCATGTTAATCATTTCTTTTGTAACTACTACTGTACTATACTTTTCTGAATTAAGAATGCTGACTTGCCCTTCATCCAATCCGTAAACCAATATAGTTTTTTCATTGCTTAACATATAAACTTACCTCACTTAAATTGTTTCTGGTTCATCGTAAGATACTCCGAAAGTATCAACCTTAACTTCCTTTATTTTTTGATCTTCAAAAGGTTTATCCCTGAAGTCAGTCTTTGCTCCCACAATTTCATCTGCAACTTCTATTCCTTCTATGATTTTTCCGAAAGAAGCGTATTGATTATCTAAATGTGGTGCATCTGCAACCATTATGAAAAATTGACTTCCTGCAGAATCAGGATGCATTGCTCTTGCCATTGAAAGAACACCCTTAGTGTGCTTAAGATCATTTTTAAAATTATTCCTTGAAAACTCTCCCTTTATTGTATATCCTGGTCCTCCGGTACCAACACCTTCAGGACATCCCCCTTGGATCATGAATCCTGGAATTACCCTGTGGAATATCAATCCATTATAAAACCCTTTGTTTATTAAACTGATAAAATTTTTAACTGTATTCGGTGCAATTTCAGGATATAATTCAGCCTTCATCACCTTTCCATTTTCCATTGTTATTGTTACTATCGGATTGCTCATTTACTCTTCTCCTCTCAAATATATGCATTAAATATATTTCTCAATGATATTATATACTCAACGCCAAATAATTCCTATATTTAATAAAAATTATACCCTATTTGATGTCCAATTATCAATGTTCATTTGATTATGGAAGTTTACTGGAGTTAAGCAACTGTACCCTTTAACTTAAACAGCATAATTGTATGCAGTTCCTCTGACAACTCTTGAATAATTCTCATAATTTGATAAATTTTTAACATTTATTTGCTTAAAAATATACTCTCTTCCTTTTCTATATATTAAATCTGTAAATAAGCAGCATAAAAAGGTGGTTGGAACTTTACTTAATCCGTCAAAATCCAATGTTATTTTTTTACCTAAATTTTTTGAAATTAAATCCCTTATCAGTATAGCATCCTCAATAGCCATTATTTCACCTAAAAAATCCTTAACCTTAATCTCCACAAACAACACTCCTTAATTAACTGAATAATAGAATTATATGCTAGGATATTATCCTTTATTTTAATTTTCAGAAAAATCTTTTCTTTTAATAATATATCATCCTCTTATTAATTCGTCAATATTTTAACAAGCCTTCGTCAAAAAAAATTAGGGATTTTATATCCCTAACAAACTATATATCGCTACTGTTTTACATCAAATACCTTATTAATAATTTATCAATTTATAACTTAATTCTATTTTTTCGTTTCCTAAAGTATTATATATCTGAACAGAACCTTTATCACCTGAAGCTTTCTTCATTTTCATCTCAATGAGCTTTCTTTTCAATTCCCTTGCCGTTCCAGAGCTTCCATCTATAATTTCAACATATTCTCCTACTATCTTTTGTATAGTCTCTTTAACAAAAGGATAGTGCGTACATCCCAAAACTACTGAAGACAGTTCTTTCTTAAGTGCATCCTTCAGGATTTCATGAAGGAAATCCTCCAACTCTGCTCCTTCCAGAACTCCGCTTTCAATAAATTCAACAAGCCCTGGACAAGGTAATGGAAATATATCTTTACCCGAAGAATATTTATTCATCAATTTATTAAATTTCTTCTCCTTTAAAGTTGCATTAGTAGCCATTATAACTATCCGCCCGTCTTTTCCCATCTCCACAGCTGGTTTTAGAGCTGGTTCAATACCTATAATCGGTATATCTTTATACTTATTTCTTAATTCTTCAATGGCTACGGATGTTGCTGTATTGCAAGCCACCACTACAGCCTTAACACCCTTTTCTATCAAGAATTCCACATTGTTCAATGTCAGTTTTTTTATTTCCGGTATATCTTTAACTCCATATGGAGCATTTCCAGAATCACCCAAGTAAATATAATTTTCTTCCGGCATATATATCATTGCCTTCTTCATAACACTCAATCCGCCCACACCTGAATCGAAAAAGCCTATCGGACTATTGGTTATCTGTTTTTCTATCATGCTATCACTCCGTTAATTAAGGTTATAATAAAGAATCTCAACCGTAAAATATGATTTCTACCTGCAGAATTGTAAACTCACTCAATCTCATCTGATATATATTATTGATAGCTGCGTTTAAAATCCTATATGCATTATTTTTATTATACCACTTAATTACCATAATGCTATTACCATTTTTTAAATCACTCAATTAATTTAAACTATTTAATGCAATATAATTTTTGCTCAATATTTCAAAAGAATAATAACTTGCTTTTTGGAAAGGGTTACTATTTATAATTTCTTCTGCTTCCCTTAAACTTTCTGCCTGAAAAATCATAGTAACGCCATCTTTATTGTATTTGCCGCCACAAAGAAGATATTTATTGAAAATCCCACCTTTTGTCTTATGAGTTTCTTCTTTTATATTTTCCTTTGAGCCTTTATCCATCTTGTAATTAATTTTAACAAAGATACCGCTTGTTTTTTTCATGCTCATA
>JBEHWK010000009.1:0-57960 GCA_040217795.1 Clostridiaceae bacterium | reverse complement strand
TTATTTGTTTAAAGCTTCTTCAATAGCAACTGCTACTGCAACTGTAGCTCCAACCATTGGGTTGTTACCCATTCCGATAAGACCCATCATTTCAACGTGAGCTGGAACTGATGAAGATCCTGCGAATTGAGCGTCAGAGTGCATTCTTCCCATAGTATCAGTCATACCATAAGAAGCTGGACCTGCAGCCATGTTATCTGGGTGAAGAGTTCTTCCAGTACCACCGCCTGATGCAACTGAGAAGTATTTCTTTCCTTGTTCGATCATTTCTTTTTTGTATGTTCCTGCAACTGGATGCTGGAATCTTGTTGGGTTAGTTGAGTTACCAGTTATTGAAACGTCAACTCCCTCATTGTGCATTATAGCAACACCTTCTCTAACATCATCAGCACCAAAGCATCTAACCTTAGCTCTTGGTCCGTTAGAATAAGCTATTTCATTAACGATAGCTAATTTTCCAGTGTAGTAGTCAAACTTTGTTTGAACATATGTGAAACCATTGATTCTTGAGATTATTTGAGCAGCATCTTTTCCAAGACCGTTCAATATAACTCTTAATGGTTCTTGTCTTACTTTGTTAGCTTTTTCAGCTATTTTGATAGCACCTTCAGCTGCTGCGAAAGATTCGTGACCAGCTAAGAATGCGAAACATTTAGTTTCTTCACTTAAAAGCATTGCTCCTAGGTTTCCGTGTCCTAAACCAACTTTTCTGTCGTCAGCAACTGAACCAGGGATACAGAAAGCTTGTAAGCCTTCTCCTATAGCTTTTGAAGCTTCAGCAGCTTTTTTAGCTCCCTTTTTAACAGCGATTGCTGCACCTAAAACATATGCCCATCCAGCGTTTTCAAATGCTATTGGTTGAGTTTCTTTTGCTATTGTATATGGATCAAATCCAAGATCCGTACAGATTTTTCTTGCTTCTTCTAATGATGCAATTCCGTACTTTTCTAGTACTGGAGTTATCTGTCCTATTCTTCTTTCATAACTTTCAAATAATGCCATTTCTATTTCCTCCTTCAACCTAATTATGCATGTCTTGGGTCAATTACTTTAGCAGCATCATTAAATCTACCATATTGACCAGTTGCTTTTTCTAAAGCTGCCTGAGCATCTACTCCCTTAGCGATGTTTTCCATCATTATTCCTAAGTTAACAAACTTATATCCAATGATTTGGCCATCTTCATCTAAAGCAACGTTAGTTACGTATCCTTCAGCCATTTCTAAGTATCTTGGTCCTTTTGCTAAAGTACCATACATTGTACCAACTTGGCTTCTTAATCCTTTTCCTAAGTCTTCAAGACCTGCTCCTATAGGAAGTCCGCCTTCTGAGAAAGCACTTTGAGATCTTCCGTATACGATTTGAAGGAATAATTCTCTCATAGCTGTATTAATAGCATCACAAACTAAGTCTGTGTTTAAAGCTTCTAATATAGTCTTTCCTGGTAGAATTTCAGATGCCATAGCAGCAGAATGAGTCATACCTGAACATCCTACAGTTTCAACTAAAGCTTCCTGAATGATTCCGTCCTTTACATTTAATGTTAATTTACAAGCTCCTTGTTGTGGTGCACACCAACCAACTCCGTGAGTTAATGCTGATATGTCTGTAACTTCTTTAGCTTGTACCCATTTTCCTTCTACAGGAATTGGTGCTGCGCCATGGTTTGGTCCTTTGGCAACTACGCACATTTCTTCAACTTCTTTTGAATACATCATTTTTTTTACTCCTCCCTGACAATGGAATTATAGCCTAAATTTAAGGTTAATCGAAAGGGCTATTTTTCGTGCGGGTACTTTGTTGTCCCGCTGGGTTAATCATAACCTATGTCTATTCTAACAAAACAACCTCACTCTAACAATATAAATTTTTCAAATTTTTAAAATTCCTCCTCAAAACTATAAATAAGGATAAATTTTCACAGATATTTTCTTAAAAACCGTGTTTTTTCCGATCCCTTTCCCTTGATTCTGTACTTACTTTTTCTTGTGACATAACTGTACAATTCTATTAACCCTATAATGTTACTATTTTCATCCATTTCTGTCACGTTTTTTATTTTACTTCCTCACATATATATAATACTACATTTATTTGCCATTTTAAACATTTTCATGAATTGAATTCTGAAGTTTAATATATAAAAATAAAAAGGACTTGCTGTGAATAAAAGATTCCTCTTTCACTCACAGCAAGTCCAGCATAACATTTGGTGCTGATGGAGGGATTCGAACCCTCACGATTTGTGGTCGGTGGATTTTGAGTCCACTGCGTCTGCCATTCCGCCACATCAGCAAGGCACTTTCATATAGTAACACAGTTATTAACCTAATGCAATATATTTTTGAAAAATTCTATAATTGTTCCCATTATTCTACAACTCTGCTGTTATTTATTTGTGCATTGATTTTAGTATCAACAATATTTCTCAATGAGTCTCTTTAAAATTATTATAGCTTTATTTGGTTCTTCCGATGCTGAAGTTTCCTTTGCAAGCAGAAATCCTGAAACTCCGTTTTTTATAAACCAATAAATATCATTTACTTCAGAGGTAGAAATTGCCCCTCCCTTCACAAGAGAGTCAAGCAGATGAGTAGCAATTATTATCTTTTTTTCCTTGCACCTGTTAAAAATTATTCTTTGAATTATTGGAAGGTTGCTTATTCCTGCTTCAGGAACCAAGTCGCCTCTTGCAATTATTATACCCTGTGCTTCCTTTGATATATCATTTAAGTTTATAACTCCTTTTAAAGTCTCAATCTTAGCATAAATTTCAGGGATTCTTGCACCCATTTCCTTTGCTCTTTCTAAAATGCAGTTTTTATAAGCCAAAAATCCATTCCTGCTCTCTATGTAAGAAAGGGCTATTATATTAAATCCCTCTTTTAAACAGAATTCAATATCTTTTTTATCTTTCTTTGTAACTTTCCCCTCTTCTCTTATATATCCCTTTATATTACAGCTTTTTTCCGCCCTTATTATTCCTCCACGCTTAACTCTCCCCTCCAGATAATCCTTAGTTTTTTTCATAATAGTAAGAGATATCTCTCCATCCTGAAAAAATATTTCCTTAGACTTTATTTTACTGAATTCTTCCGAATTTTGATTTATAGGAATAATTTTTCCTTTTGGATCAATGAGGTTTTGGTACTCTTCATAACTGCATACTTTAACCACTTCCTTAGGAGAGAGCTTTATAGGATTTCTCAATTCTGCCGCAACCCTGATTTTATTCCCCTGAATATCCCCTAAAATGGATATATCCAGATTATTTTCTCTTATTTCCTTAATAGAATTTATAAAGAAATTCTCATCAAAATGAGAAAAATTCAACCTTATAACATTTCCCCCGCACCCTGCCATTTTGGTTAATGTGGTTTTGCCCATGGTTTTCGGTGATACAGTGAAAATTATATCCATGTTTAACCTCCCAATATTGCTTAAATCAATCCTATATTATTTATTCATTTATTTCTTCCCATATGCTTTCAGCTTAAGGAAGTTAAAGCATCAATAATCAACGGAAGTATCTCTTTTATTGAATCATCTCTCCTTGTGTTTATCTCAAAAAATACAACACTGTTCTTTATATTATTAATTACATAGTAACTTTCGTCCACCATGTAATCTGAAATCTTGAAACTAATATTGTCCTTTTTCACCAGAAAATTTTGATAAAACCTTTTAGCCAATAATGTATCATCTCCTGTTATTCTGATAACCTCATCTTTCCCTTCTGAGATGCTTACATATATATATATTTCTACCTGAGATTGATTAGCTAAAATAACTTTTTTAAACAGCTTCTCACCTGCCCCCAAATACTCAAATTCATTCATGTCAATAACCAGATGACCCTGATTCTTAAGGCACTGCGCAATCTCATTTCTTAGATAACTGTTTTCTATATCAAGACCGTATTTCATCATACCCCCTCCTGAGTATACTCTTTTTACATACTATGTAATTAGGCAGAAAATTGTTCTAATATAACCTCTACTTTAATAAAGTATTATGAAAGGTGAGAGGAGGGTTAAATATGATGAAAAGTACTATTGCATTGTCTTTGGCTTTATTGATTATTTTCCCCTTAAGAGGCTGTTCCTTAAGGGATCCCAAATACATAAATATTAATTCCAAACCATCTTTATCCTATTACACAGAAGAACTGAAAAAAGATGCTGAAAATGATATGACATTTAAAGTATCAATACTGGATACAAACTTGTACAAAGAGAAAGAAATTCCTCAGGCAGAAAACACGTCTTTTATAAAATTTCTTATGGCAATAAAAGAGGATGATTACATGAATCCCTCCATTGATAATTCTAAAAACTGCATATATAAAGTATTCATAACTTTTAAAAGCAACAAATACCTGATAAAAGTATATGAAAATGAGACTATTTCTGTATCCCCATGGGATGGAGTGTTTCAGGAGGATGTGTTAAGTGAATTGAGTATAATGCCAGGAGAAAAACTTATTTCCATCTGCAGATATTATTTTAAATAAACTATTAATAGCCTGAAAATGTCAGATTGACATCTTCAGGCTATATCGGCAGGATTAACTGCGGCTTTCCAGTTCACTAAGCAGTTCAAAGACTCTCTTATTTTTTAATGGGTGAAGATAAAATGGGCATATCTCATTCACAGGTTCCAGCACAAACAATCTTTCATGCATCCTTGGATGAGGCAATAGTATATGTTCATCGTTTGATATTATGTCATCCATAAAAATAATGTCCAAATCAATGGTTCTTGGTCCCCATTTTACTACTCTCTCTCTTTTTAAAACTTCTTCTGTTTCCAGAAGAAAATCCATAAGTTCACTTGGCGAAAATAATGTTTCTATTTCAAGAGCACCGTTTAAAAACTCCTCCTGGTCTGTATATCCCCAAGGTTCAGTTTTAATTATACTGGAGGTTTTTAAAACTCTGCATAACTCATTACCTTTTATGATTTCAATAGCTTCCTTTAGATTCTTTTCCTTGGCTCCAAGATTTGACCCTATGGAAATAACAGCCCTGCTTCTTTTTCTGGTAATTTCCACTTCAACAGTATCCAGACTCCTGTGTATAGGTGCCCACGGCTTCTTTACAGACACCTTAATTTCCTTTACCAAAGGATAATTCAAAAGAACAAACTCACTTATTTTGTTACAGGCAGTTTCTATAAGGTCATAACTGACCCTGCCGAATTCTTCTTCCACCTTGTGAGAGAGTTCTCCATAATGAACTGATAAACCCAATTCTTCAGTTCTTCCCGGCTTTTTTAAATCAAGTGTTAATTCCAGGGTTATTAAAAACTTCTGCCCTAATTTCTTCTCCTCCTGAAAAACTCCATGAAATGCAAAAACCTCTAAATCCCTTACGTATAACTTATCCATAATATCACCTATTTCTCCTTACAATGGCATCTGTCATCTGAGCAGCCCTCTTGTTCTCTTTAACATCGTGAACTCTTACAAAATCGTATCCCTTCATAATTCCTATTACGGTTGTAGCCATGGTGCCTTCTGTTCTTTCCTCAGGAGGAAGGTTTAACGTAAATCCAATCATTCTTTTTTTAGATGTCGCCAGAAGCATAGGGTATCCAAGATCCAGCAACTCTTCCAATCTGTCCATAACTTCTATATTCTGCTCCACTGTCTTTGCAAAGCCGATACCAGGGTCTAATATTATGTTTTCCTTTTTAATTCCTGCTTTTAAAGCGATATTGACAGATTCCTGCAAATCCTTCTTCATATCCTCAATTATATCTGTATACATCTCATTGTCCCTATTATGCATAAGGCAGCATTGCACTCCATACTTAGCTGCCACATTTGCCATTTCACTGTCTTTCTTAAATCCCCAGACATCATTTATCATGTCAGCTCCCGCCTTTATTGCTGCTTCTGCAACTTCAGCCTTATAAGTGTCTATAGAAATTGTAATATCGTGTTTTTCCTTTATGCCTTTAATAACCGGAACAACTCTGTTTATTTCTTCTTCTGCTGATACATAGACTGCACCTGGTCTTGTGGATTCTCCGCCTACATCTATAATATCAGCCCCTTCTGCTATAAGTTTTTCAGTTTGCTTAAGAGCCAGTTCCAGATTATTATATTTGCCCCCATCAGAAAAAGAGTCCGGAGTAACATTAAGTATCCCCATTATATATGTTCTTTTCCCCAAAACAAATTCCTTATTGCCTATTCTCAAAATTCAACCAGCCTTTCTAAAGGATTCCTTTACGTAAATTTAAGTTGATAAATAGAAAGCAAAAATTCTTTTACATTCTGCTGTCATGGCTCTCGGCTCTGTTTTCCAAGAGCCACTCCGCACAATGTAAGAACATTAATGCTTTCTATATAGCTGCAGTTGGAACCCTGTATAGTATTTTAATATATTATTTCTAAATTTCTCTTGTTTTCATTCCAGTTACACTCAAGAGAAGCCTTACAGTTATAGCATTCCCTTGATAACTTATCCCCTTCATAAGTAAGGCTAGCTATAGCCGAAGACTCTTGTTTTTTCCTGTGTCCTAATATTCCTTGTAAAATTAAATTATTTTCTTCCTCTGAAAAATGGTATCTTTCTAAAAATCTTTTTGATATTTCAAAGGATGCTTCATTATGCGGCGTTCCCATTTCATATTGTTCTCCTCTTCCGATATCATGAAGAAGTCCGATGGCATATATTATTTCTTTAGAAAATCCTAAATTTCTCTCTAAATTTATTATGTAACATATTCTTGCCATGCTTAGAAAATGTTCCAGGTTATGTCTGCAGAATATCCTGTCCTTTTCCAAAAGCTCTATCTTTTGAAGCATAGCTCTATATTCCTTATCATTAAGTATTTTATTGACTCTATCCATTTATGAGATCTCTTACTTCTTTCCTAAGATCTTTATCATCTTCAAAAACTCCTCTGTATGAAACAGTCATTGTTTTTGTCCCCGGCTTTTTAACTCCTCTCATGGTCATGCACATATGTTCTCCTTCAATAATAACCATAACTCCCTTGGGTTTTAAATACTTCATAAGGGCATCAGCCACCTCAGTTGTCAGTCTTTCCTGGAGTTGAGGTTTTTTTGCATATACTTCCACAGTTCTTGCAAGCTTGGAAAGCCCTGCAACTTTGCCGTCAGGAATATATGCTATATGTGCTTTCCCATAGAAGGGAACCAGATGATGTTCACACATTGAATAGTATGTAATGTCCTTTTCAATTACTATATCATCTCTTTCAGCGGTGAATGTTTTACTAAGATACTGTTCAGCAGTTTCTCCAATGCCCGAGAATATCTCCTCATACATTTTGCTTATTCTTGAAGGAGTATCCTTAAGACCTTCTCTTTCAGGATCTTCACCTATAGCTTCCAATATCATCGTTACAGCTTTCTGTATTTTTTTCTTATCAACCATGAATTTTACCTCCGTATGTGCCTAAAAATAAATTGTATTTTTCAATTATATCATTAGTTTCAGCACCTTTTACATATTTTTTAGATTGTATTTTATTAACCCACATGATTCCCATCAGTGAATTTGTAATGAAAACCTCATCTGCACTTAACAAATCACCTTCAGAAAAGTATCCTTCCCTGACCTGAAAATTAGAAACAATCCACTTCCTCATAATTCCATTCAGTAATCCGCAGCTTATTTCAGGTGTATATACAACTCCATCCTTCACAAAAAAAATGTTACTGCAGGTTCCCTCAGCCAAATGACCCTTTTCATTAAACTGAATCATTTCATCAAAACCGTGTTTCGCTCCCGCTTCCCTGATTAAAATATTTTCCCAATAGCAGGTTGACTTTATCCCTGCCAAAAGGGAAGTAGAATTTTTAATGACCTTGGAAATCCCCAGAGAATAACCCTTTTGATAATGTTCCTCCCTGTAAGGAAGATCCCTTAAGGAAATAATCCAGTTTTCAGGTGTTACCGTTATTTTTAAGGATTTATATTCTATATTGTCTTCTTTGATTATATCAGTGATTTCCTGCAAATCCACTCCCTTGTTTATAGAGAATGTCTTCAGGGCATTATTTAATCTGCCTATGTGTTCACTAAGCATGACAGGTTCCTTAAAGACGGCAATAGTTTCAAAGATCCCCTTGCCGAAAAAAATCCCTGCATCAGTTATAACTTTTTTTTCTTTGTAATCTTTTATCCATTCCATTCAAGAACCTCCATTAAAGCTTTAGCCTTATCCAGAGTTTCCTGATATTCCAATTCCTCAACGGAATCATAGGTGATTCCCCCGCCCACTCCGAAGAAAGCCTCATTATCGTTTGTCAAAATAGTTCTAATGACTATGTTAAAATCCGCATTCCCCCTAAAGTCAATATATCCGATGGAACCTGTATATAATCCCCTTTCTGAAGCTTCAAGCTCACTTATTATCTCCATTGCCCTGAGTTTTGGAGCTCCAGTAATGGACCCGCCTGGAAATGTTGCCCTTATCAGGGAAATCACATCTTCCTCTGGTTTGAGTTCTCCTTCAATTGAAGAAACAAGATGAAATACCGTTGCATATTCTTCTATCTTGAAAAGTTCCTTCACTTTAACAGAATGAGGTTTGCATACCTTACTAAGGTCATTTCTCTCCAAATCTACAATCATAAGCAGCTCAGCTTTGTCCTTATCAGAGTTCGTAAGTTCATTTCTGTTCTTCCGGTCCTCCTGAATATCCTTTCCTCTGGGTCTTGTGCCCTTTATTGGTTTAGTCTCAGCCTTACCGTCTGATAACTTCAGAAACCTTTCCGGAGAAGAACTTAAAACTGTGAAGCCTTCTAAATTCATATAGGCAGAAAATGGAGCCCCGTTGCTCTTTCTGAGTTCCCTGTATATGTCAATGGAATCTCCTGAGCATCGGCATCTGAACCTTTGGGTCATATTAGCAATGTACACATGCCCCTCTCTGATATAATCTTTTATTTCTCTTACAGCGTCCATATACTCTTCTTTTGTAAAATTGGAATTGAAGGAATTGCTTCCACCCTTGAACTCTGAAGTTTTCGCATTTCCTTGAGGAATATCAAATCTTCCGTCCCTTGAAGTTAAATAAACCTTATCCTTTTCTATATCTTTGATTAACATATTATCATAAAACACAAAATATATCTCTGGTATTTTCATATATCCTTCATTTAACAAAGGCATTCCCTGCATTCTTTTCCCATAATCATAGGATATATATCCTAACGCCCCTGAAACTAGAGGAAGGTCTGAATCTGTTTCAAATTTGTATTCCTGTAACAATTTTCTCAATAATTCCAGGGGATCTCCCTTTACATACCGCTTAACCCCCCTTTCATTGATTTCACTCTCTTCTCCGTCAAACTTAAATACAAGAAAAGGGTTGAATCCTAAAAATGAATACTTTGACAACTCCTTATCTTCTTTTGAAGAATCCAAAAAGATTATGTTCTCCTGATTAATCTTTTGAAGTATCCCCATGAGATCTATGCTGTTCTCCATCTCTTTAATCCATACTGTCACTGATTTTTCCACTCTCCAAACAAATATTTATGAAATTATTTAAAAGCTCATGTCCCATTTCTGTAAGCTCCGCTTCCGGGTGAAATTGAACACCGTAAACAGGAAACTCCTTATGTTCTATACCCATGACAACACCATCGGCTGTCCATGCTGTGATCTCCAGACTCTCCGGCAAAGATTCTTTTTCTACAACCAGTGAATGATACCTGGTTATATTATACGGACTTTTAAGATCTTTAAAGATCCCTGATCCATTATGGTATACCTTAGATATTTTCCCATGAACAGGTTCCTCTCCTTTTACGATTTTAGCGCCAAAAAAATACCCGATGCATTGATGCCCCAGGCAGACACCCAATATTGGCAGTTTTCCCTTGAATTCACTGATTGTCTTAAGGGAGTTCTCTGCCTCCTTGGGAGATTTGGGTCCTGGTGAAATGATAATCCCCTGAGGGTTCATACTGCAAACTTCATCTATGTCGACTTTATCAGCGCGAAAAACCTTAATCTCCTGACCCAATTCCTCAAAATATCTAACTAAATTGTATGTAAAAGAATCAAAATTATCAATAAGTACAAACATTTTTTCTCTCCTTTTTTTCTTATTCTACTATTATATACTGTAAAAATCATTTAAAATATATTTAATTTATATATTATACTTTAAAATTTGAAAGGAGCTTTTATGATAAAAGTAGATTTACATACTCACTCCAATGCATCCGACGGAGTCCTGACTCCCAGAGAATTGGTATTAAGAGCAAAAGAAAAAGGTGTTCAGGTCTTATCCCTGACAGATCATGATACTACTTCAGGTTTAAATGAAGCAATGGCTGCAGCAAAGGAGTCTTCCCTGACCTTCATCCCAGGTATAGAACTATCAACAATACACAACGGAGAATCCGTCCATCTTCTTGGGTTCTTTAAGGATGACAGTTACAAAAATCAGGAATTTCAGGATTATTTGTCTGAATTAAAGGACTACAGGCTTAACAGGGGAAGAAAAATAGTTGATAACTTAAAGAAATATTTTGATATAGACATTCCATATGATGAAGTTCTTAAAAGAGGGAAAGGTGTTGTTGCCAGACCTCATATAGCAGATACAATAATAGCCTGCGGCTATCCATATACTAAGGAAGTAATTTTTGAAAAATTTCTTTCCGACAGCAGCCCTGCCTATGTTAAAAATAAAAAAATCAGCGTTCCTGAAGGCATATCACTTCTTAAAAAGTATAATGCAGCCGTTTTTCTGGCACACCCCATTCTGATCAGGAAAACCCCCATTAAGTACTTTACAGAATTTGATTTCGACGGTTTCGAAGCTATATATTTCCTTAGTAAAAAGGAGCAGTCAAAAAAACTCATAAAATTGTGCTTAGAAAAGAATCTTCTCATTTCTGCAGGGGGGGACTTCCATGGAGATCTGGAAGGAGACTCCAAGCATGGGGATTTAGGCCTTACTGAAATCCCCAAGGAGTATCTTGATAAATTCCTTGCGCATATGAAAGTTTAAATGAATTTCTTTCAAAACACCCTTATTTACGCTGCTGCAAAACTGATTTACATCAAATCGATTTTGCAGCAGTTTTTATTTTTATGAAATATATAATTTTTTCAGTGAATTTTTTGTCGAATTTTATATTTTTTCTTATTAAATTTAATATTTCCATTAAAATATTAAATTCATGTTATTGTAATTTCAGACGTGCTGTGCTACTATAATCCTAACGATTTTTAAATAAATTTAATTAATTTATCAAGTTACCTTAATTTTCTTGATAAATTGTCAATGACATTTTTAATTTAAGGGGGAAAAATAATGAAGAAAAAAATTATTGCAACAATAATGGTTACATTGGTTGCAGCTTCAGCTTTTGCAGGATGTGCTAAAAAAGCTGACTCAAGCGATACAATCAAAATAGGAAATATCGGACCTTTGACCGGAAAAGGCTCCACATACGGACAGTCTGTAAAGGACGGTGCAGAGCTTTATCTGGAAGAAATCAATGCTGCAGGCGGAATCAACGGCAAAAAGGTACAATTAGTATCTGAAGATGATGAGATGGATCCGAACAAAGCAATTCAGTCGTTCAATAAGCTTGTTGATGATGAAAAAGTTGTTGCAGTTCTTGGAGCTGTAACTTCAGGTTCTTGTAAAGCTGTTGGTCCTTTAGCAACTTCAAAAGGGATTCCGATGATTACTCCATCAGCAACTGAACCAAACATAACTAAGGATGGAGGAGACTTCGTATTCAGAGGATGTTTCATCGATTCATTCCAAGGTAAAATCCTTGCTAAATATGCCAATGAAAACTTAAAGAAAAAAACTGCAGCTGTACTATATAGTGTAACTTCTGATTACTCAAAAGGTATAGCTGATGCTTTCAAGGCAGAATTTGAGGCAGCTGGCGGTACAGTAACACAATTCCTTTCTTATAATGACGGAGATAAGGACTTTAATGCTCAATTAACTAAAATAAAAAGTTCAAACCCTGATATCCTTGTTCTTCCTGACTATTACGACAAAGTAAGTCTTGTTGCTAAACAGGCAAGGGATATTGGAATTACTTCTCAATTCTTAGGAGGAGACGGATGGGAATCCCAGGAACTTGTAAACTTAGGCGGAACAGCTGTAAGTGGTGCTCTTTACCTGAACCCTTACTATGCTGGTGATTCTGATAAGAATGTCTCTGACTTCGTTGCAGCTTACAAAAAGAAATACAACAAAGAACCAGACGCATTTGCCGCTTTATCATATGATTCAACTAAAATATTAGTAAAAGCTATAGAATCTGCAAACTCAACTGATGGTGACAAAATCCGTCAGGAATTATTAAAAACTGATCTTCAGTGTGTTACAGGTAAAATCACTTTTGACGCAGACAGAACTGCAATAAAGGGAGCTGTAATTATCAAAGTTGATGGAGATAAGAAAATATTAGTCGATAAGGTGCAACCTTAAAATATACACAGGAGGAGTAATATATGGAGCTTTTACAACAATTAATAAACGGCTTGGCATTAGGTAGTGTGTATGCCCTCCTTGCTATTGGTTATACCATGGTTTATGGGATAATCAAGCTTATTAATTTTGCTCACGGAGATATTTTTATGGCAGGAGCCTTTGCAGGCTTCTATGCTTCAACAAAATTAGGCTTATCATTGATACCGACTTTGCTGGTATCAATGGCAGCCTCTGCATTACTAGGTATTATAATCGAGAAGGTTGCTTATAAACCTCTTAGAAATTCACCTAGAATCACATTGTTAATAACAGCTATAGGTGTTTCTTTATTACTGGAACATGGTATGAGGTTTTTAGTTGGTCCTGATCCAAAAGCCTTTCCTGATTTATTTCCTGTTGGGAAAATAAATATAGGCTCTTTACAAATTAACGGAAAAATACTTTTAATGTTAGGTGTATCAGCTCTTTTTGTTTTACTCCTTCAGTACATAATATATAAAACAAAAGTTGGAAAAGCCATGAGAGCAGCTTCACAGGATATGGAAGCTGCTTCCCTAATGGGAATAAACGTTAATAATATTATTTCCCTTACCTTTGCTATAGGTTCCGCATTAGCAGGTATTGCCGGAGTTTTGGTTGCTGTGGCATATCCAAGCGTTGATCCGTACATGGGAATGATGCCTGGTCTGAAAGCCTTCGTCGCAGCAGTCGTAGGAGGAATTGGAAGTATCCCCGGAGCACTTCTTGGAGGTATCGTAATGGGTCTGGCAGAAACCTTGACCAAAGCTTACATATCCACATCCCTGTCAGATGCTATAGCATTTGCTATACTTATTATTGTTCTTTTATTTAAACCTACTGGTTTACTTGGGGACAGGACTAAAGAGAAAGTGTAGGTGAAGAAGATGAAAAACAATAAAAACCCTAAATTGATACTTTTAATCATAGCAATTTCTATATTTGCAGCCTACTTCATCATCTCCTCTTTAATGGAGGGTGGTATTATTAACTCTTATTATGGCGGAATCATTATTTTAGTATGCATTAACATCGTACTTGCAGTTTCTTTAAACCTTGTAGTAGGTTTTACAGGGCAGCTTGCACTTGGCCATGCTGGCTTTATGTCAATTGGAGCTTATGTTTCAGCATACATGTCAGTACACTATAAGCTTCCATTTATTATAGTTTTGATTGCCGGTGGATTAGTTGCCGGTTTAATGTCTCTTGTTATAGGTATTCCTACCCTTAAGCTTAAAGGAGATTACTTTGCCATAACTACTCTGGCATTTGGAGAAATAATCAAGGGAATAATAATGAATACTGATGCAGTTGGAGGAGCAAGAGGTTTAAGCAGAATTCCAAAACACACAAATTTCACCTGGGTATTTGCAATTATGACTGTTACTATTATAGTTGTTTATAATATTATTCATTCTTCCCAGGGAAGAGCAATGATTTCTGTAAGAGAAAATGAAATCGCAGCTGAAGCAATGGGTGTCAATACATTTAAATATAAAGTGATAGCTTTTATTATTGCAGCTTTTTTTGCCGGTGTTGCAGGAGGATTGTTTGCACATCAGCAAATGTTTATACAGCCTCAGTCATTTGACTTCATGAAATCCATCGAAATACTGACATTTGTAGTATTCGGAGGAATGGGATCATTATCCGGTTCAGTACTGGCAACAATTATATTGACCTTCCTGCCTGAATATCTGAGAGGCTTAAAGGATTTAAAGAATATCATATACCCTATAGCTCTGATAGTTCTAATGATATTCAGACCTCAAGGCTTGCTTGGAACTAAGGAAATATCTTTAAAAGTATTTTCTAATCTATTCAACAAAAGAAAGGAGGCCTAAGCCATGTTAAAGGTTGATAATTTATCCATACAATTTGGGGGACTTAAAGCTGTATCAGACTTTTCCCTTGAAATTGGTGAAAAACAAATTGTTGGTTTAATAGGTCCTAACGGGGCAGGTAAAACTACAGTATTCAATCTTCTTACAGGGGTTTATTCCCCTACTGCCGGTAAAATCACTTACCTGGGAGAAGATATTCATGGCTTAAAGCCTTACATCATAACCCAAAAAAAGATTGCAAGAACATTTCAGAACATAAGATTGTTTTCTAACTTATCTGTTATTGACAATGTTAAAATCAGCTTCAACTACAGAGTTAACTATAATATCTTCGATTCAATTTTAAGAACTCCAAGGTTCTTTAAAGAAGAAAAGATAATAAGTGAAAAGGCTGAAGAATTGCTGTCTTACTTTGATCTTTCTGCAAAAAAGGATGAACTTGCAAAAAATCTTTCCTACGGTGAGCAAAGAAGGCTTGAAATTGTAAGAGCCTTAGCAGCAGAGCCAAAGCTGATACTGCTTGATGAACCTGCTGCAGGAATGAATCCTCAGGAAACTCAGGAACTTATGAAAATGATAAATTGGATAAAAGATAAATTCGGTATTTCTGTTTTGCTTATTGAACATGACATGAAGCTTGTAATGGGGATCTGTGAAAAAATCACTGTTTTAGATTACGGCAAGAAAATTGCTGAAGGTACACCGGAAGAAATTAAGAGAAATCCTAAAGTTATTGAAGCGTACCTTGGAGAGGGGTCTTGATATGCTTAAAATTGATAAATTGAATGTTTATTATGAGGGAATTCATGCTTTAAAAGATATTTCCTTAGGGGTAAAGAAAGGTGAAATTGTTACCTTGATAGGCGCAAATGGAGCTGGAAAAACTTCCACTCTCAGAGCAATTTCAGGATTGGTTCCTTACACTTCCGGAGATATAACCTTTAAAGGGAATACCTTAAAGGTAACAGCACCACATAAAATATTATCTTTGGGGCTTTCTCATGTTCCAGAAGGAAGAAAAATTTTTCCGGAACTGACAATAATGGAAAACCTGGAGCTTGGTGCTTATTTAAGAAAGGACAAGAAAGGCATAGCCTCAGACATGGAATCAATCTTTGTTAAATTTCCAAGATTAAAAGAAAGAGTTAAACAAAAAGCAGGTACCTTGTCCGGCGGAGAGCAGCAGATGCTTGCTATGGGAAGAGCTTTAATGAGCAGACCCGAAATGATCCTGTTAGATGAACCTTCAATGGGATTAGCACCTTTAGTTGTTAAAGGTATTTTCGATATTATTCAGGAAATCAACGCCAGTGGTACTACAGTACTTCTTGTTGAACAAAATGCCCACATGGCATTATCCATAGCTGACAGGGCTTATGTCTTAGAAACCGGCTCAATTGTGTTGGAAGGCAATGCTGGTGACCTTCTGCAGGATGATAAGATCAGAAGTGCCTACCTTGGAGAATAAAAACAGAAGGGAATCCTCAGGATTCCCTTCTATTTTTTTATATACAGATATATTGAATTAATTGTGGCAATTATTCCAGAAAAGAAAATCACTATTCCCCACTGCAAAATATTCAGGTTCTTTGTTTGAAATACCCCCCTGAAAAAAGGAATATATAGTATGCTTAATATCATTAAAATAGAAACTGAAACCGCTCCTACTAAATATGGATTAGTAAACAGCTTTATTTCCAGGATTGAATGTCTTTCAGATCTGCACTCAAATACGTGAATAAGTTGTGACATTACTAAAGTGCATAAGGCTATTGTTCTACAGATTTTTATATCAAACCCCAGATATTGCCCTGTAAGAAATGACATAAGGGTACATATTCCTATAAGAGTTCCTCTTACTGCTATTTTCTCTGTGAGGCCTCCTGCAAAGATGCTTTCAGATTTTTTTCTTGGCTGCTGGGCCATTATATCCTTATCAGGAGGGTCAACACCTAATGCAATTGCAGGAAGGCCATCAGTTGCAAGATTTACAAAAAGAATTTGAATAGGAGTTAAGGGATTTGGCATATAAAAAATTGATGCCAGGAACATTGTCAGAACTTCCCCCAGGTTGCATGAAAGCAGATATCTGATAAATTTCCTTATATTATCATATATCACTCTTCCCTCTTCCACTGCTGCCACAATTGTTGCAAAATTATCGTCCATTAGTATCATTGAAGACGCTTCTTTCGTTACATCTGTCCCCGATATCCCCATAGAAATGCCTATATCAGCTTCCTTAATTGCAGGTGCATCATTAACCCCGTCTCCAGTCATGGCAACGATGTTTCCACTTCTTTTTAGTACCTTTACAATTCTTAACTTATGATTAGGACTGACCCGGGCAAAAACTCTGGCTACCCTTGCTGCTCTTTCTAATTCTTTATCACTAAATCTTTCAATATCATCACCTGTAATAACAGCCTCATTGGAATTACAGATGCTTAAGGACTTGGCAATAGCAAAAGCAGTATTTTTATGGTCTCCTGTAATCATAACAGGTCTTATTCCTGCCAGTTTACACTGAAGCACCGCATCCCTGGCCTCTTCTCTTGGCGGGTCAATACTTCCCACTACCCCAAGAAAAATCAATCCCTTCTCCAGGTTGCCGCTTTTCTCCAGGAGTCCCTCCTTATATGCTGAAGCAAGGCACCTCAATGCCCTTTCAGACATTTTATCCACCTGGTTCAGTATAGATCTCTTCTTAGTCTGAGATAAGGGTATAATCCTCCCATCCTCTGCAATATGGGTACACCTTTCTAAAATTCTTTCCGGAGCTCCTTTAGTATAACAAGTCTCTTTACCATTTTCCCTTATTATTACCGACATCATTTTTCTTACTGAATCAAAAGGTATTTCATATACTCTGTTTATATTTTCGGTAATGGCCTTGAGTGCCATCCCATCTTTAAAGAAGGCTTTTACCAAAGCTGCTTCTGTCGGATCCCCATGCACAATTTCTTCAATACTCTTTTTATTGAAATTGTAACTGCAGTCATTACAATAAACAAGTGATTTCATAAATAATGAATTATGCACTTTCTCCCCTTTATCCAAACTGTAAATTCTATTATCCAGAAATATCTCCTTTGCTGTGACCTTGTTTTGGGTTAAAGTCCCTGTCTTATCAGAGCATATTATTGATGTACATCCTAAAGTTTCAACTGCCGGGAGCTTTCTTACCAAAGCATTTCTTTTAAGCATCCTTGAAACTCCAAGAGCTAAAGAAACTGTCACTATGGCAGGGAGGCCTTCAGGAATTGCCGCTACAGCCAAACTTACACCAAGCATAAACATGTTTCCTAAACTGTTTCCTCTTGCAATTCCAACCACGGTTACAATTGAGCATATTCCTAAACAAATAAACACCAACATTTTGCCTAAAGACTCAAGTCTTTCTTTTAAAGGGGATTTATCCTCCTGAATATCTTGCAGCATCCCTGCAATCTTTCCCATTTCTGTTCCCATGCCCACAGTAGACACCTTCATGACACCCTTGCCCTTTAATACTGTGGTACCCATATATAAAAAACCTTGCTTGTCTCTTTTATCCTTGTTTACCCCTGCAGATTCACCTGTAAGCAAGGATTCATCGACAGTAAGTCCTATTCCTTTAATAAATATACCGTCTGCGGGTATCCTATCACCTGCCTCTAATTCCACAAAATCACCTACCGTCAGGTTTACTGCATTAATTACTCTTATATTTCCGCTTCTTATCACTTTGCAGGTAGGTGCAGCCAGGTTTTTCAATGCCTCTAAGGATTTTTCAGTCCTGAACTCCTGAAGAAATCCTAAAATTCCATTCGTCATGACTATTATAATAATTGTTATGGCATCTGCAACATCTCCCATAAAACATGATATGATAGTAGATGCCAGCAATACCCAGATCATGAGATCGTTAAATTGTGATATAAAAATTAATATTAAAGATTTCTTTTTCTTTCCAGAAAGTTCATTTGGTCCAAATTTTTTCAGCCTGATTTCTGCTTCTCTATCTGTAAGTCCTAAAGATAACTCTCTCTCTTCAATCAATGGAGTTCCCCCTTAAATACTATCTTTAACTTAATATATGTGCCTTGCCTCATTAATTATGAAATAATTTTCATTAAAAATATGCCGCAGAATCTGATAATATTTTACATATTCTTTTCATTTCTCTTTACAATTTACCCTTTTAAATTTAGAATATTATTGAGTATACCATTAAAGGAGGCAATTTAATGAAAGATATAATTTACGTAACTGGACATAAAAATCCGGACTCTGATTCTATAGGTGCTGCTTACGCATATGCAGAATTTAAAAACAAAACTGGAGATCTTCCTGCTGTACCTGTAAGACTAGGAAATGTAAATCAAGAGACCCAATTTATATTAGATTATTTTGGCGTTGAAAAACCTATGTATTTGGAAACTGTGAAATTAAAGATAGAGGATCTTCATTTTGACAGATTTACTCCCTTCGGAGCTGATATTTCTATAAAAACTGCATGGAACATCATGAAAGAGAAAAACATGAAATCTGTTCCTGTTGTTGATAAAAATACACACCTTATAGGAATCTTATCCGTTTCAAATATAGTTACAAGTTTGATGGAAGTTGGGGATAACAATATTTTAGCTGAAAGTAAAGCTACATTAGACAATATTGTTGATTCTTTATCTGCTAAACCACTGACCATAAATGAAAAAGTTAAAGAATTCCCTGGAAAAATTTTAGTTGCTGCAATGAAGCCTCAAGGATTTAAGGAGTATATCAAAGAGGGCGATGTTATTATCATAGGTGGAGACAGAGCTGAAGCTTTGGATTCAATAATCGATTGTAATATCTCACTTTTAATTTTGACAGGGTCATATATTTTAAGTGATGAACTTCTTCAACAAGCTGAAGAGAAAGGTCTTACAGTAATTTCTACCCCTCATGATTCTTTTACTGCTTCAAGACTTGTTGTTCAATCAATCCCTGTTGATTTTGCAATGTCTAAGGAAGACCTTATTACTATGTCTACTGAAGATTTAGTTGACGACATCAAAAGTGTGATGGCAGAAACAAGATTCAGAAACTATCCTGTTATAGATACAAATAACAGAGTTGTAGGTACTGTTTCAAGATTCCACTTGATTCCAAACTTTAAAAAGAAAATTATTCAGGTTGACCATAATGAAAGAGGACAATCAGTACATGGTCTTGAAGATGCAGAAATATTAGAAATAATCGATCATCACAGAGTAGCTGATATCCAAACTGGAAATCCGATTTATTTCAGAAATGAACCAGTTGGATCAACATCAACTATTGTTGCAAAAAGATTCTTGGAAAATGGAATCACACCATCAAAAGAATCTGCTGGTCTTCTTTGTGGCGCAATAATTTCTGATACTCTTCTTTTCAGAAGTCCAACATGTACTGAAATAGATATAACAATTTGTAAAAAGCTGGCTGATATTGCAGGTATAGAATTAGAGAAGTTTGCAAAGGAAATGTTCAAAGCCGGTACTTCATTAAAAGGCAAAACAGTTGATGAGATATTTAATCAGGATTACAAACCATTTACCATTGAAGATACAAAGCTTGGAGTTGCCCAGGTAAACACAATGGACATTGAAGGATTTATGCCTTTAAAAGAAGAAATGCTTCAATACATGGAAAAGAAAGCAAAAGATAATGATTTAGATCTTGTTGTTTTACTGCTTACTGACATATTAAACGAGGGTTCTCAAATATTAGTTGTAGGTTCACGTCCTGATATAGTAGAGAATGCTTTTAAAGTAACTTTAAAAGACAATACAGCATTCCTTCCTGGCGTATTATCAAGAAAGAAACAAGTAATCCCTCCATTCACAAATGTAATAACTGCATAATATAAAAGCTTTGGCTGGTTTCAGCCAAAGCTTTCTATTTTTTAATATAATTGTCTGTTTTCTCCTGATAATACTTCATGAGCTCTTTTATTAATGTATTATTGCTTGAATCATACTTCATTTGGTCCACTTGGGATATAGGAAGTATTTTAGGTGAAGTTCCTGAAATGAAAAGCCCATTCATATCATTAAGTTCCTTAAAGTTCACTTTTTCTTCCCTGAAATTTATTCCATTCTCTTTACATAATTCTATGATTTCGCCCCTTGTTACCCCTGGAAGAACAGCCTCTAAGGGCGATGTAATCACTGTATTTCCTTTCACAAGGAATATATTTGACTTGCTGCCCTCTGTGATATTTCCGTCTCTGTCCACCAGAATTGCCTCATAAGCTTCGGCTTCCCTGATTTTTTCATTCACTGCATTTCTAAAATCATTATTTACAATTTTAGCATTGGGATTTTTTCTTTCTCCAAAATATAATATTGTCTTTACTCCATTTTTGTATTGTTCTTCTGTGGGATAGCTGTGGGGAATAAAATAAACTCTTAAAATGTTTGTTTTGCCTGTGATCTCAACTGTGATTTTAACATTTCCCTCAGTAACAGAATTGATTTCTGTAAGCTTTTCTATTGCCTTCTTTATATCACTACCCTTAAATGGATTTTCTCTATTTATTATTTTGAAGGAATTATCCATCCTTTCAAGATGAGCCTCCAAAAACAAAGGCTTGCCATCTGTAATTCTTAAAACTTCATAGATAACTGTGCCTTTATTTTCTTCAGTAAATTCCCCTGAAGTCTTTATATCATTATTTTCAATAAAATACTTTTGTATCATCGACATTTTCTTCACTCCTATTTCCACTTCAATATTTCAAAATCTTTATGACCTTTTTTATAGTTTATTAAATATGGTCTGCCAACCAAGTCAAGCAGCGGTTTATCTGCCAATGAATCTGAAAACATATAGCTATTTTTGAAATCTACCCTGATTCCTTCCTTTTTCAGCTCTTCCTTAAGTCGTCTTACCTTTTCTTCCCCCTTGCAGTTAGCTCCCTCCATTCTTGTAACAAATCTTCCTTCATTTATGTAGAATTTTGTTCCAATAATCTTATCAACTTCTTTTATATTATAGAATTCATTCAGGTAAAACTCCGGGGAAGCTGAAATAAGATATATGAGATACCCTTCACTTTTAAGTTTCCTTATCATATCAATGGCATCCTTATAGAGGATATTTGTAAGGTTATCTCTATAAAACTCCTTAACTATTAATGCAAGATCCTTTTCATGAACTCCGTCAAGAAACTTCAAAAACTTCTCTTTAACCATTTTTTCATCGTAGAATTTCATCAGATACATTATCCCACCGAATATGGCTCTTGGTACAAATCTTATATTTTTTAAATCCTTCTTTATCAAGAACCTGAAAAGTTCCATCAGAGTTTCTTTTCCTGTTATAGTAAAGTCAACATCAAAGATAGCCAGTTTCTCCATATTGTGCCTCCTATTGTTCATCTTAGTGGTGCGTTACACCCCCGAGGTGAAAGTTATATATTTATTATATACCAAACTAAGAAATTAAAGCAAAAAAAAACGAACCGCAACACGAGTTACGTTCCGTTTTTTTAGGTATTAAGCTAAATCTTCCTGATAGAACTTAGAAACTGCTTCAAACTCTTCTTCGCTTTCAACAGGTACTAATGAATCATCAGTGTCAGCCTTCATTAAAAATACTGAAGCATCTGAAGGATCTTGCACTAAAGCATATACGCCGCCTTTGTAAGCTTCTTCAATTCCTGTATATTCAAAACTGTCAACCACTTCAAATGAAACTATATTTCCATCTTCATCTTCAAAATCTACAAAAAGAGTTTCTTCTTCATGGTCATGTCCGCATCCGCAGTCATCATGATTTTCATGTCCGCCGCATCCGCAGTTGCCCTCTTCTTTTGATGTATCTTCGCCGCAATTTCCGCCGCATCCGCAAGTATTTAATTCTTTATCTGCCATATTGCTTTCTCAAGACTCTAGAGTCAATGAGAATTCACCTCCTTATTTTGGTACTCAATTCATTTTAACCTTATTTATTAAATAATAAAAGAAAAATTTTCATATTGTATTAGTTATTCTTCAAATTCTTCCAGAAAGCTGTGCTTTACTCCACCCTTTTCCCAGCCTAATATGGCATCCATAGAGACATTTTCTGCCGCCTTAAAGATTGATTTATCCACGTTGCTGAAGTTCTTTTTAAGATTTTGAATAAGCTCTTTGATCTCATATCTCTTATTCCCTGTTTTCTTTGCAGCTACCATACATGCACAGTTCAGCGGCCAGATTCCTGAGCTTTGTGTGAACTTTTGGATATACTGCTCTTCCACATAATACAAAGGCCTGATAAGCTCTATATCGTCAAAATTAGTAGCCTTAAGCTTAGGAAGCATAGTTTTAAAGTTTCCTGCATACAAAACATTGAGCATGGTTGTTTCAATAACATCATTGAAATGATGACCTAATGCAAGCTTATTGCATCCTAATTCCTTAGCTCTTGAATATAACGCTCCCCTTCTCATCCTTGCACACATATAGCATGGATAGTCCTGAGCTATTTTATCCACCACATCAAAAATTCCTGACTCAAATATCTGAATAGGAATCTCAAGATAATTACAATTATCTATAAGCAGTTCTTTTATGTTAGGATGGTATCCCGGATCCATTACTATGTATTCCAAATCAAAGGACATCTGCCCATGTCTCTTAAGCTCTTGAAAAAGCTTAGCCATCAACATAGAGTCTTTTCCTCCAGAGATAGCTACTGCAATCTTGTCTCCCTCTTCAACAAGCTTATAATCCTGTATTGCTTTTATAAATTTTCTCCAAATTGGTTTTCTATACTTCTTTATAAGACTTCTTTCTATTTCCGGTAAAGGCTTTCTTTCATTAAAAGGAACCAGTACTTCACAGCCTTGTCCTGCAATATCACTCATATTTACACCTCATTAAACAACATATTAAAACACACTTTATTATATTGCAGCAGGTTTTTAAAATCAAGATTTTTTATCAATTGCCTTACATGGCAATAAAAAAGAACAGCTGCAATTTAACACATCTGTTCTTATCGAGGGAAATATTTATTTTTCTATTATGATTCCCTGGAATTCTTTTTTCCTGCTTTCTCTTCACGTACCTCCTGAGACAAGTCTCTTACTTTATTCCACTCAGCTTCAGAATTTACTAAACCGTCATTCATAACCTCACCATTAATTCCTGTGTTATTTTGTTGCTTTTTCATTGATTCCACCTCTTTATTCACGTAATACTATATACAGTATTAATATCCCTCAAGCTGCTGTTTTTATACTTCTGCCCTGAATAAATCCTATCTGATGCTCAGTTCCAAGGAAACCGGACAGTGATCTGAACCATATACCTCATTGAGTATTTGGGCATTTTTAATGTTTTCAATAAAATTATTTGAAACAAAGTGGTAATCAATTCTCCATCCTGCGTTCCTCTCCCTGGCTTTGAACTTGTAACTCCACCATGAGTACTTGATCTCTTCCGGATTAATGAATCTGAAGGTATCCGTATATCCTGCAGCAATGAATTTATCCATCCACGCTCTTTCTACAGGTAAAAATCCTGATGTTTTTTCATTTGCTTTTGCGTTTTTTATATCCATTTCAGTATGGGCTGTATTATAATCGCCGCAAATCACCAGCTTTATATCCTTTTCAACAAGCTTATTGCAGTAATCTAACAATGCATCATAAAATTCCATCTTATATTTAAGTCTTTCCTCATTCATCTGCCCATTAGGAAAGTAAATGTTAAACAAAATGAATTCATCAAACTCTGTGATAAGAATTCTCCCTTCCTTGTCAAACCGTTCAATTCCTATTCCATGGTAAACATTTTTCGGTTTTCTCTTGGTATAGGTAGCCACCCCGCTGTATCCTTTCCTTTCTGCAAAAGAAAAATATGAATAGTAGCCGTCTATATTTTTAGCTTTCTCATCTAAAGTGCTCTCTTGAAGTTTTGTTTCCTGGATGCATAAAACATCAGGAGACGCCTCCTTTACCCAGGTTATAAATTCCTTTTTCAAAATGGCTCTCAGTCCATTTACATTCCACGAAACTATTTTCAAATCTTACTCCTCCTGCCGGATAATGATTATCAGTTATATTAATATAATAATTTATTTTTATACTTTTAACAACATGGTATAATTATATGTGAAAAGATTTTAATTAAGCGAGGACAAATCACATGATAAAAAATGATCTTAATGATAAAATAATAGCTGAGTTTTTCAGCAAAATACCAGATTTAGAAGAATTAGACTCAGAAGGATTCAAAAAAAATATTGTTGATACTTATAAACAATATACAGGATTTAACTATGATCTTCTTAAGACTCTGCCATCACAGGAATTGATGAATCTTCTTACAAATGAAAGAATTAACGATTTTTCAAGAGTTCTGATTGTTTCTGTTTTACTGTTCATTGAAGGCACTAAAGATGATAACTATTCAAACCTTTATAAAAGCTTTGAAATCTTTAAACAATCCCTGGATAAAGGTTTTGATATTGAAGAAAGCCAGTTTAGAGGTGAACTTCTAAAACTTATGGAGTCTTTAAGGGAATACGAACTTCCTGAAGAGCTTCAGCTGGAAATATTCAGTTATTATAAAGACCTGAAACAATATGCGGATGCTGAGGATACACTCTATGAATTGGCTGAGAATAATCCTGAATATATCCCTGCCTTGACTGACTACTATAATTTTCTTCTTTCCCTGGGTAGTGAAGTTCTTGCAGAAGAAGATATTACAAAGGAAGAAATCAGGGAAAGCCTTAATGAAATAATAGACAGGACTTAATAAGAGAGCGGCATTATACCGCTCTCTACTTTAATTATCCATTAACAGATTTCTTGCCATAATTACTCCCATGAGGGATGCCATCATCAATCCCCTGGTCCAGCCGCTTGAATCTCCAAGGCAATACAAACCCTTGATATTGCTTTCAAAGCTCTCATCAATGTTTATCTTATTACTATAAAATTTAATTTCCGGTCCGTACAGAAGTGTTTCGCTTGATGCGAATCCAGGAACCACTACATTCATGGCTTTAATGAAATTCAATATGTTTGTCATTGACCTGTAAGGCATTGCGGCTGTTAAGTCCCCTGCAACAGCGTCAGGCAGTGTATATTTTACATTTGTCCTATCCAATTCGTGCTGCCAGGTTCTCTTTCCCTCCAATATATCACCATATCTCTGAACCAGTATCTTACCATTACCCAGCATATTCACCAGTTCTGCAACCTTTTTCCCGTATTCTATAGGTTTATCAAAAGGCTCCCTGAAATTATGGGAACTTAATATGGCCAAATTTGTATTTTCCGATTTTTTATCCTTGTAGGAATGCCCATTTACTATGGCCAGATTATTTTCATAATTTTCCTGACTTACATATCCTCCTGGATTCTGGCAGAAAGTTCTCACCTTGTCATTAAAAGGACCGGGATACCCTATGAGCTTTGATTCATAAAGGACCTTATTTACTTCTTCCATGACTTCATTCCTGATTTCAACCCGAACACCTATATCTACTGTCCCTGCCTTATGGGAAATCTTGTGCTTTTTGCACATATCACTGAGCCAGTCGGCTCCCTTTCTTCCGGTGGCAACTATTACCTTTTCCCCAAAAGCCTCCTTACTTTCTTTTTTCTTCTGGGAATCCGTATATGTTACCCCTTTTATTTTTCCATTTTCTATAATCAAATCCTCTGTAATAGTATCAAATTTAATTTCAACTCCATTATTCAAAAGGAACTCTTCAATTTTCTGATATATTTCCTGTGCTTTTTCTGTTCCAAGGTGCCTTATAGGACAATCAACCAATTTCAAACCTGCTTCAATTGCCTTTCTCCTTATCTTCTTAACTTTCTCAGGACTTTCTATTCCTTCAATTCTTTTGTCAGCACCGAATTCCAGATAAATCCCGTCTGTGTAGTCTATAAATTCCTGAGTCTTGCTGCTTCCTATTAGATTTGGAAGATCTCCTCCCACTTCATAACTTAGTGAAAGCTTTCCGTCAGAAAAAGCCCCTGCCCCGGAGAATCCCGTAGTGATATTGCAATAAGGCTTACAGGATAGGCAAAGCTTTGTCATATTCTTAGGACAGTGCCTTTGCTTAATGCTTTTACCCATTTCAAGGATGAGTATTTTCCTTTGAGCCCCTTTTTTAATCAGCTCCAAAGCAGTAAATATTCCTGATGGGCCGGCTCCTACTATTATAATGTCATGCATACAAATCCCTCCTATCTTTATATTATAGCAATTTTTACTTATTATATCACTTTAACAGACAAAAGGTCCATTAAATGGTAAAACAGGAAAAACTTTTAATCGTTTTTCCTGTTTTTATTCAAATCCTTATTATTTTAATAGATAGCTGAAACTGTCTTTAAGCAGGTTAATACCGCTGTTTTCTTCTGTTGTCAGAATGCTTTCCGGATGGAATTGAACAGCCAGTATCCTGTGGGTTTTATGCATTATTCCCATAAGGATTCCATCTTCATCTTCACAAATATTAATAAGTTCATTTCCTATAGTCTTGCCATAGATAGAATGATATAATCCAACATTGAATTCATCGCTTAATGATGGCCAAGGTGCATCCTTACCTTTTATCACCTTCATCTTTTTTCCGTGTCTTGGATTTTCCACGTAATCCAGCGTTCCTCCAAAATATTCAACAAGTCCCTGCAATCCTAGGCACACCCCTAATATAGGGATATTCTTATCCATTGCAGCTTTTATACTCTCATTTAGTTTGAATTCTGAAGGAGTTCCCGGTCCCGGAGATAAAATAACCACATCATAGTCATTGTTTCTGAGACTTTTTCTTGCCTCTTCTCCTCTATAAGTAGTCACTTCAAAACCTAAAGTTTTAATATAATTTCCTAATGTGTGCACAAAAGAATCCTCGTGATCAATAATTAAGGCTTTTTCCCCTTTAAAAGGAGGCACTGCAGCCTCTTCATCCTTCTTATCCTCTAAGGGCTGGAGACTTCTTAACATTGCCATGGCTTTAACTTTGGTTTCCTGTTCCTCATCCTTCTCAATGGAATTCATAAGCAGTGTGGCACCTACTCTTATCTCTACTTTCTTGTCTATATATCTTAAAGTCCTTAAAGTGATTCCTGTATTAAGATCTCCATTGAATTTTATAAATCCAATAGCTCCCCCATACCAGTTTCTTCTGTCCTTTTCAACCTTTTCTATCCATTCAATAGCTCTTTTCTTGGGAGCTCCTGTCAAAGTCACTGCCCACATATGAGTTAAAAATGCATCAAGTGAATCATAGCCCTCATTCAAAGTTCCTTCCACATGGTCAACAGTATGGATAAGATGTGAATAAACTTCTATGGTTCTTCTGCTTAAAACTTTTACGGTGCCTTCCTTGCAGACTCTGCTTTTATCATTTCTGTCAACGTCTGTGCACATGGTTAACTCTTCTTCATCCTTTAAAGAGTTAATCAATTTTTTTATCTGCTCACTGTCTTCAATAGGATTGGCCCCTCTTCTTATTGTTCCGCTGATAGGGCAGGTTTCAACTTTCTTTCCTTCAACCCTTACAAACATTTCAGGAGATGATCCGATTAAATATTCTCCTCCTAGGTTTACAAAAAAATTATAAGGGCTCGGATTAATATTTTTCAAATTATAATATATTTCCTTAGGAGAAAATTCCGTTTCCCTTACCATTGAATAAGAAGGAACAACCTCAAAAAGATCTCCTCTTCTGAAGCTTTCTTTTGCAAGGGTAACTATTTTTTCATAATCACCTTCCTTAATATATTCTTCATTCAGTGATTTCTTAATACCTTGCAGTTGTTCCGTTTTACCCTCAGCATCTTCAGTTGTTATACCATTAAGCGAAAAATTATAATCCATGAAATAAGTCTTTGTAAGCTTATTGTCCTTTATATATATTTTCTTAGGCAAAAACAGAACTAAATCTTCAGAGTTTTCTCTCGACTTCTGAAGCTGTATATCATCTTCAAACTGAAATACCAGATCATATCCGAAAGCGCCATACAGACCTATCCATGGATCATCTGTCCTGAAAGCATCCATCAGTGCTCTTATTAGTGTGAATACGCTTCTTTTCTTACTTCTCTCTTCTTCTTTATATACAGTATTATCTTTTTCTATATTGAAAAGAATCCTTGAATCCTCTTTAATAAAGGAAATTCCTTTGATATTATCTATTACCTGGAAGATTATTTTTAATAATTCTTTTCCTCCTGCATTAAGGGCATTTATTTGCCCCCCCAATCCTGAGGACCTTATTTCAAGATAAGGATCTACAACTGCAGCCTCCCATCTGGAATATCTGTTGGGGTATTCATAATTTGATGAAAATAACGCACCCTTACTATTATTAATTTTTTCCTCAAGAAAGCTCAGGTCCTGAAATTCTAAATTTTCTCTGTGCGCAGTAATTTCGATATTCTTTGGAGTCATGTACCTTAAATTTGTATTATCCATTATAAAACTGCCGCCTTCACAAGCTCTTCAAGAGTTTTATAATCATTTTCCCTAAGCAATTTTATTACCTTTGTTCCTACAATAACTCCGTCTGCGTACTGAATAATTTCCTTAACATCTTCTTTACTGCTTATCCCAAACCCTGCCATACATGGCAATGTAGCTTCTTCTCTAATCGATTTAAATTCTTCTTCCAGTGCCTTTTTATCAATAGCTTTTTCTCCTGTTACCCCCAGGGAAGTAACTACGTATAAGAACCCATCTCCTTTTGAGCAAAGTTCCTTTACTCTGGATTTTGGCGTTGTAGGTGAATAAAGTGGTATATATGCAATAGAGTATTTATCAATATATTCCTGAATAAATGAAAGTTCCTCTATTGGCACATCAGGCAGGATTACTCCCTGAATATTCACTTCCTTTGCTTTTTTAAAGAACTTATCCAACCCATATTTATATATAGGATTTATATAACTCATTATAACTAAAGGAATATCCGAAACTTCCCTTACCTTCTTAACTAGCTCAAGAACCTTCTCAACATTTATTTTATTTTTTAAAGCTTTAATTCCACTCTCCTGAATAACTGGTCCATCTGAAGTAGGATCTGAAAATGGAATTCCTAATTCTATTAATGTAGCCCCTGCTTTTTCAAAAAACAATATATCATTGTAACTTCTATCCAGGCTGTCTTCTCCTACCATGATGTAGGGAATGAATGCCTTTTCTCCATCAGCTTTTTTCTTTTTTAACAATTCCCCTAAATTACTCATTACTTTCACCCCCAAAAAGTTCGCTTACTCTCTCAACGTCCTTGTCTCCTCTTCCTGAAAGACATACCACCAATATTTCATCCTTCTTCATTTCCTTTGCCTTTTTAACAGCATATGCCACTGCATGGGCTGACTCTAAAGCAGGAATTATTCCCTCAAGCTTTGAAAGAAGAGAAAAGCTTTCTAGGGCTTCATCATCATTTATAGGAAAATACTTGGCTCTTTTAATATCATTTAAATAACAGTGCTCAGGTCCAACTCCCGGATAATCCAGTCCAGCTGAAATTGAGTATGGCTCTATTACCTGGCCGTCTTCATCCTGAATAAGATACATAAGAGCTCCATGAAGTATACCTCTTTCTCCTTTAGCTATAGTAGCTGCATGCTCAGGAGTATCGATTCCCATACCGCCAGCTTCAACTCCAATAAGTTCCACATTCTCATCTTCTATGAAAGGATAGAACATTCCTATTGAGTTACTGCCTCCGCCGACACAGGCAACTATTGAATCAGGAAGTCTTCCTTCAGCTTCCAATATCTGCTCTTTAGTTTCTTTACCTATTATGCTTTGGAAATCCCTTACCATCATAGGGTATGGATGTGGTCCTAATGCAGACCCTAAAATATAATTTGTATCTTTAACATTTCCAGCCCAATATCTTAACGCTTCATTACATGCATCCTTCAAAGTCTTATTTCCGCTGTGTACAGGAACAACCTTAGCTCCCAACAGTTTCATTCTGAATACATTGAGAGCTTGTCTTTTTACATCTTCCGCCCCCATGAACACAATACATTCAAGATTGAACATTGCAGCAATAGTTGCTGTTGCAACACCATGCTGTCCTGCCCCTGTTTCAGCAACCACCTTCTTTTTTCCCATTCTCATGGCTAACAAAGCCTGACCCAGTGTGTTGTTGATTTTATGTGCTCCTGTATGGTTTAAATCTTCTCTCTTAAGGTAGATTTTTGCCCCTCCGCAGTATTCTGTCAATCTTTCAGCAAAGTAAAGGGGAGTTTCCCTTCCTACATAATGTTTAAGGTAATAATCCATTTCCTTTATAAAATTGTCATCTGCCATTGCTTCTCTGTATGCTTCTTCCAAATCTTTTAACGGCTGTATCAATGTTTCTCCTACAAATTTCCCTCCATATATATTAAAATGACCTCTTTCATCAGGTAAATTATAACTCATTTTTTTTCCCCCTTATTTTATTAATAAATTCCGCAATTTTTTCCTTACTTTTTACTCCATTTATCTCCATGCTGGAAGACGCATCCACCATATAAGGCTTTGCGATGCGTATTGCATCAAGCACGTTATCAGCTGTCAGTCCTCCTGCAAGTATTATCCTTGCTCGCTCTCCCTTTGAAAGAGACCCAAGCAACTCCCAGGAGAAGCTGTTGCCGCCCCCTCCTCTTTCAGTTCCCTTCCCTTCCAACAGTACATATGGAACCTGAAAACTTAAGGCTCTTTTTATTTCTTCAAGATTTTCAACATTAAATGCTTTTATAACTCGAAAGGGAAGATTCTTAATGAAATCCTCATCCTCATCTCCATGGAGCTGAACCATGGATAAGCCTCCCTCATAATAAGCTTCTTTTATGTAGTCTTCTGATTGATTTACAAATACACCTACCTTTTCTATATCTGTATATAAACTCCGAGTGATGTTCTTCAGTGTATTCAAGTCAATTCTTCTTTTGGAAGGGCACAGGATAAATCCTAGTGCATCTGCTCCCAAACTTTCTGTAAATTTTGCTGTTTCTATATCCCTTATACCGCAAATCTTTATCTTTGTCATTGTGTAAGCTCCTTGAAGGTTTGTTTTAAGTCCATTGAAGTTACAAATGTTTCCCCCACAAGTATTCCCCTGATTCCATGATCTTTTAATTTAGCAACATCTTCCCTTGTTCTTATACCACTTTCAGAAATTATGAGTTCTCCCTCTTCGATATGCTTTGAAAGATCATAAGTTGTATCCAAAGTCACATTAAAAGTTTCTAAATTTCTGTTGTTTATTCCAATTATGTCCGGCTTCAATTCTTTTGCTCTGAATAATTCCTCTTCATCATGTACTTCAACTAAAACCTCAAGGTTCATGAAATGTGCATATTCAAGTAAATCCTTAGCTTCTTCCTGCGTAAGCGCTCTAAGAATAAGCAGAATAACATCACCTCCGTATACTTTACAGAGGTCTATTTGAATCTTATCAACAAAAAAGTCTTTATTCAATATAGGAATATTTACTACTCTTCTTGCTTTTTCCAAGTCCTTGTAGCTGCCCTTGAAATATCTTTCTTCAGTTAAAACAGAAATACCCTTGGCTCCGCTTTCCTGATACATCTTTGCAGTTTCTTCAACATTTAAATTTAAATTCAAATCCCCTTTAGATGGAGATGCTTTTTTTATTTCTGAAATAATCCCTGTTGTTTCCGACTCCAACAAAGCTTTCCTCAATGAAATTCCTTTTTTCTCTCTTAATGCCATCGCCTGGACATGTATCTCTTCTCTGTTTAACAGCTTTAAATCTTCTTTTTTCTTTTCAATGATCGTATTTAAAAAATTATGCATTTTCTAAGCTCCCCTCAAGTAATTCGTTAAGTTTTGATAAAGCTTTCTTAGAATCAATAAGCTCTGCAGCCAGCTTTATTCCTTCCTCTATGGTTTTAACCTTATCAGTTGCGAGAAGTCCTAAAGCAGAATTATATAGTATTGTATCTCTGCACGGACCTTTTTTACCATTAAGAACATCCATCGTTATTTGTTTATTTACTTCAGGGTCTCCCCCTTTTATATCGTCTAAAGTTATTCTTTCGAATCCTATACTTTCCGGAGTGATTGTTTTATATTCAATTTCCCCATCCTTTATTATTGCAAGATATGTTTCTCCGCTTAATGTAGCTTCATCAAGTCTATTCTCTCCGTTAACAACAATTCCTTTTACTCCCATGGTCTGTAAAGCCTTTGCTACAGGTTCAACCAAATCTTTCTTATAGACACCTAAAAGCTGATACTCCAGCTTGAACGGATTTGCCAAAGGTCCTAATATATTAAATATTGTAGGTATTTTTAAATCTCTTCTAACCTTCATTATTTTTTTTAATTTAGGATGCATATTTGGAGCAAAAAGAAATACCAATCCGATATCATTCAATAAACGTTCTATCCATTCCTTAGGGAGTTCAATATTTACTCCAAGTGATTTCAGCAAATCTGCTGATCCGCTTTTTGAAGATATTGACCTGTTTCCGTGCTTTGCCACTTTTATACCCGCTGCTGCAAGGACAAAACAACTTGTAGTTGATATATTAAAGCTTCCACTGCAGTCTCCTCCTGTACCGCAATTATCAAACAATCCCTCGATATAATTAAAATTTACTGCATTCTCTCTCATTCCTTCAGCCATTCCTGCAATTTCCTCGTAGGTTTCACCTTTTGTTTTAAGAGCAAGCAGAAATCCCCCGATTTCCCCTTCAGTGGATTCTTCAGAAAACATAAAATTCACTGCATCCTTAGCCTCTTCCCGAGTAAGATTTTCACCTGTTGTTACTTTTAATAAATATTTCTTAAATTCCATATAATAAACCCCCTTAAAACTTTTAAAAATAAAAAAGCCCTCTGCAGAAAAATCACTTCTGCAGAGGGCGTATTATCGCGTTGCCACCTCTGTTAGTATGAAACCACAATATGTACATTCATACCATCTCATTATTCAGATACCTTTATATCTTATCCCTGTAACGTGGGAATACGTATTGCATACTTAAATTTCAGCTCTCTCTCGTAAGTCCATTCACTAAAAAATCTGCTGTAAGTTCGCACCATACACTTACTCTCTGAAAACTTTTTTTAAAGCTACTACTCTTACTCATAGATTTATAATATTAATATACTGATATTATATTACTCTAAACAAACTGATTTGTCAACATTTTTGTAATTTTATTCAAAATCTAAACTCTTCACAATTCTGTCATATCCAACAGATGTGTTTAGAAATACTTTTTTTGCATTATCAAGATAAATTTCCGGTGAAACTATAGAAGGTGAAAAGTGTGTAAGGAGCATTTCCTTTACATTTCCCTCTTTTGCTAAAACAGCTGCCTCTTTAAAAGTCATATGCTTATTTTTTATGGCCTTATGCAAATCTCCTTGAGTTCCATAAGTACCTTCGCATATAAAAAGATCACTGTCTCTTATAAAGTCCTTAATGACTTCTATAGGCCTTGTATCTGTAATCATGCTTATCTTTATGCCCTTTCTTTCTTCACCCAGAACCATTCCAGGCAAAAATCTTCTACCATTATCTTCACATATTATCCCTTTTTGAAGCATGTTCCAAAAGTATCTGGGAATGTTGTTATCTATTGCCTTCTCTACATTAAATACTGCTGCCCTCTTTATGTAAAAACTGTATCCTAAACAAGGGGCTGAATGGTCAAGTTTCAGGACCTCTATAGTCAGGGGATTTCTTCCTCTCAGAATCTCAATTGGTTCTTCAGGATTTTCAATTATCTCTAACTCATAAGGCAAATAAGGAACTACTACCCTTAACCCATTTACTATTTTTCCTATTCCTTCCGGCCCTATTATTGTTATAGGTTCTGTTCTGCCGCTGTTTCCTATGGTGGCCAATAAACCCGGCAGTCCATTTACATGGTCTCCATGCCCATGAGTGACACATATTGCATCAACGGTTTTATATCCCCATCCCAACAGCTTCATGGATACTTGAGTTCCTTCTCCTGCATCTACCAGGATTTTTCTTCCTGCATAATTAATCAATAGAGATGATAAATATCTGAAAGGCGTAGGCATACCTCCGCCAGTACCTAATAATGTTATATCAACCATAAAACCACATCCTTCTATTAATTATTATTTTACACTAAAAAATTATTAATCTCAAAATCGATAATTAAGCAAATTTTGTTGTTAACGGTTCTTTTTAGTGATAATATAGAGTGAAACTTAAACTATGAAAAAGGTGAATATTTTGAATAAAGACAATTTAAATTTTAAAAATTACTCAATTGAAGACCCAATTTTAAAGGCTTTGGATGAACTGAATTACAAGCACCCTTCAAAGGTTCAGCAGGAAGTTATTCCTTTAGCTCTTATGAAAAATGATATTGTTGTTAAAGCAGAAACCGGAAGCGGAAAAACTGCAGCATTCAGTATACCATTATGCAGCCTCATTCCTACCGAGGTGAAAAACCCAAAAGCCTTAGTGCTTACTCCTACCAGAGAATTAGCCATACAGGTCAAGGAAGACATCAACAACATCGGACGTTACAAAAAAATACGTTCAGCTGCAATTTTTGGGAAGCAGCCCTTTAATACACAGATAAATGAGCTTAAACAGAGAGTACATATTGTTGTAGGAACTCCGGGGAGAACCCTTGATCATATGGAAAAAGGCACCCTTGTTACTGATGATATATCCTTTCTTATATTGGATGAAGCTGATGAAATGCTGAATATGGGATTCTTAGAACAAGTAGAAGAGATCATCTCCCACCTTCCCAAGAAAAGAGTCAACATGCTTTTTTCAGCTACAATGCCCGATAAAATTAAAGAAGTATACAGGAAACATATGAATGATCCTAAACTTGTTGAAATAATTCCTGAAATTTCAAAGAAAGAAAAAATAGATCAGGGCTATATTACTGTGAAGGAGCAGGATAAATTTTCTTTGCTTGAAAAAGTTCTTATAGCAGAAAATCCTGACAGCGCAATACTTTTCTGCAGCACTCAGGATAAAGTTCACGAAGTCTTCATCAAATTGAAAAACAAGACTTACCCGGTAAAAGAGCTTCATGGAGGAATGCTCCAAAAAGACAGACTGAATGCCATGTCAGAATTCAAGGCAGGAGGATACAGATTTCTTGTGGCAACTGATATTGCTGCAAGAGGAATTGATGTGGAGAAAATTTCCTTAGTCATCAACTACGATATCCCTCTTGAAAAAGAAAAATATGTACATAGAATAGGAAGAACAGGAAGGGCCGGAAACAGCGGAAGGGCCGTGACCTTTGTCACCCCTTATGAAGACAAATTTTTAAAAGAGTTGCAGGAGTACATAAAATATGAAATTCCTAAATTGTCTCCTCCATCTAAAGAAGATTTCATACCTAAAAAAGAAGCATTTAAATTAAAAAATGAAAGTTTTAAAAATGCAGTTCTTAAAAATAAAAAAGAAGTTAAGGCTGGAATTGTAAAAATCTACTTAAACGGAGGCAAAAAGAAAAAGATACGCCCCGGTGATATCGTCGGTGCTTTATGCAAAATTCCTGATGTCACAGTTGAAGATATAGGAATTATCGATGTTCAGGAAAATGTATCTTATGTTGATGTTCTGAACGGGAAAGGGCATAAAGTCCTTAAAGCTCTTCAGACTTCCAAAATCAAAGGAAAAATCCTTAAGGCAGAGATAGCTAAATCATAAACTTTATAAAAGCAGCCTGGGCAAATTATTGCCCAGGCTGCTTTTTATGTTTGTCTTTATAATACTTTATTTAAAAAGTCTATTGTTCTTTGGTTTTTAGGATTAGAGAATATTTCTTCAGGTGTTCCCTGTTCTACAATATATCCGCCATCCATAAATATTACCCTGTCAGCTACCTCTCTGGCAAATCCCATTTCGTGAGTAACAACTACCATTGTCATTCCTTCATTTGCCAGCTCCTTCATAACATTTAAAACTTCTCCCACCATTTCAGGATCCAATGCAGAAGTAGGTTCATCAAAAAGCATTATTTTAGGATTCATTGCAAGAGCCCTTGCAATTGCAACTCTCTGCTGTTGACCTCCTGATAAACTGTACGGATAAACATGACTCTTATCCTGCAATCCTACTTTCTTTAACAATTCCATTGCCTTTTTCTCAGCAGCAGCCTTGTCCATCTTTTTAAGTTCTACAGGTGCAAGAGTGATGTTTTTCAAAACATTAAGATGAGGGAATAAATTGAATGATTGAAACACCATACCAATATCCTCTCTTAATTTATTAATGTTCACACCTTTTCCGGTAATTCTTTTACCGTCAATATCAACTTCACCTTCAGTTACTTCTTCCAAGGAGTTTAAGCATCTTAACAAAGTACTCTTTCCTGATCCGGAAGGTCCAATCAAACAAAGAACTTCCCCTTCATTAACCTGAAGATCTATACCTTTTAGAACTTCTAATTTTCCGTAGTGCTTTTTAAGCCCTGTGACTGTGATCATAGCTTAACCCCCTTTCAAGTTTCTTGGAAATAATAGATATTGCAGTTATTATGATAAAGTACATAAGCCCAACCATTATCCATATTTCAAAAGCTTTGAAGTTTCTGGCTATTATGATCTGTCCGCTTTGAGTCAATTCTCTTAATCCGATTACTGAAATAATGGAAGTATCCTTTAATGAAATAATAAACTGATTGATGATTGATGGTATCATTGTACGCACAGCCTGAGGCAGAATAACCCTTCTCATTGATTTGCCGTAACTCAACCCTAAGCATCTGGCAGCTTCCATTTGTCCCTTGTGGACTGATTGTATCCCTGCCCTAAATATTTCAGCCATGTATGCTCCTGCATTTAAGCTTAATGCAACAATACCTGCTACCATTGGGTCTATTCGGATTCCCAGCACACTAGGCAGACCAAAATATATGAAGAATGCCTGTACTATTAACGGAGTACCCCTTATTATGTCTATATATGTAACTGCAATTCCTTTAAGAAGCTTCTTTTTGGATATGTTGAGCATTCCAAAAAACAAACCGATTATACAAGCAAAAATCAATGAAAATATTGTAATTTTTAAAGTTACAATTAATCCGCTAGCTAAACTGGGAAAGCTATCTTTCAGCAAAGTTAAAAAGTCCATAGTCAGCCTCCTCTTTTATTATTTTAAGTATTTTGCCAAAATTTTGTCGTATTCGCCATTTTCCTTTAATTTCTTTAGTCCTGCATTGAACTTAGTCAACAATTCAGAATTTTTACCTTTGTTTACAGCAAAACCATAAGAGTTTATCGCTTGTTTTTCACCAACAATTTTCAGTGTAGGTTTATCTTTCTCTAAAGAAATCTTGTATGCAACTACTGGGTAATCTTCAAATGCAACGTCAGCATTTTTATTTGTAACTTCCAGATACATATTTGATGAATTATCAAAATACTTTATTGTCAAACCATATTTATCCTTAATTGACTCAGCAAATTGTGAACCTGCAGTTCCTTTTTTGACAGCTGCAGTTTTTCCTTTTAAATCATCAAGTGAATTTATTTTTGTATTATCAGCACTCACAATCATAGATACACCTGATTCAAAATAAGAATCAGAGAAATCTACTGATTTTTTTCTGTCATCTGTAATACTCATTCCTGAAATAGCTCCGTCAATCTGATTTGAAGTTAAAGCAGGAATAATACCGCTGAAATCCATTGGCTTTAATTCATATGTAAAACCTTGATCCTTTGATATTGCTTGAAGCAAATCAATATCAATACCGGTGTAACTTCCATCCTTTTCAAATTCAAAAGGTGCAAATGCAACATCAGTCGCTATTATGTATTTTTTAGCTGATGCAGTATCATCCTTTTTTGCGCATCCTGTAAAAATTGAAGCAGCCATTACAACTGCGGCAATAATAGAGATAGTTTTCTTAATCATATTTTTCCTCCTAATAATTGTAATATTTGTTCTTACTATGGTTATGATTTTACCCCTTTGTTATCTATTTGTCAATAACACCTAATATAAATTAATATATTCTTATAATACCACAGGCTTTTATGCTATTTTATCAACAATCTATACACATATAAAAGTCCTTTTCCCACGCTTTTTTTGTTTATAACTCACAATCAATGTTCCCATATTCTAAAAACAGTTGTTTATAAAGAACCAACTTTGCAAATTAATATAGTTTTGGGGATAAAATTCATGGAACCTTATCCGATAAATTTTAAATAAAACATTACTTTAATGGGGCAAACCATAGTTATTATATCAGACTATCAGTTGCTTTACAACGAGGAACAGGATTTTTTTATACTATAAGCAAAAACCCAATATAATACACAAAGGCGGTCTTTGAAGATGTCCTTGTTGAATCTACAGAGTATTATCCCTGCAAAGTAACCATACATAACAAAAAGAAACTGCAAATGTTAATACAAAATAGTCATTTGCAGTTTCCTGATAATTATATTATTATGCTTTCTTTAAAATTCAATAACTTCCAGCGGATTGTCACCTATTGAAATTTGCTGATAAAAACTTGATTCTGAAGCTCTTATATACGGTATCAGAAACAATAACCCTATACCTATTGTTAGTATAGATAATATACCCCACCCTATAAAACTAAGATGCAGCAGAAAATACTTAACTTTATACCCATCCATAAGTTCTATGCTTTCTTTCAAGGCACCCATTGCATCTAACTCATCATTATCATTGAATATAAAATATGCCATTGAATATCTGTATAAGAATATCTGAAGTGCTATTGATCCAGCAATAGCTGCAATCAGAATAAATATACCTAGCCCGGCGGATACTTCTCCACCTGAGACATATATAGCGATTAGAACTGCAACTGATATCACTATAGGAATAATGAGCAGCAAAGACCATAATCCCTTAAATATTAATAATAGAAGATTAATAAGAACCGTTCTTCCGTATCGTTTAAATCCTTCAAAGATATCTTCAACTTTAGGATCTTTTTCTCTAATTAAATTCAGATTGAATCTTGTCAGCCCATAAACAACAGCCCCGGTAATCAGTATATTCAACAGGAATGAAAGTCCTCCACCTGAATAACTATGTAATTTACTATAGCTATCATACCCGTTTTCTATTGATTCAAGGTAAACTCTTAATTCCTTCATAGTTTCATAAGACCTTGCTCCGTTAATTCCATTTGGTATAGACAGAATAATCCCGCCTAAAAGATTTGCCAGCACTGCAAGTCCCCAATTCCCTTTAAGAGACTTTAATGCATTTTTTTTCAATACACTGATACTGATATTCTTACCATTTCCCATGATGTATACCCCCTGACTACCAGATTATAACTTATATATTAATATTGTACCTTAAATTAAAGTATTTTCCAACTAAAAACATTGATGCAAACATTTCTTTGTTAAAAATTCCTTTAGTTTTAAATGAAACAGAAAGGAAATCCTCACTTTCCATTCCGAAGGATTCAACAGCATTAACGAGAATTACATATTCTCTGCCTGGCATAAGGTACTTCTGGCTGAACTGAAGCTGTGAACTTTGATACTTCGAATAATAATCAGAAAATATTTTTGTTTCTTTAATTAATTTTTCTTTTCTCTTATCTATTACCCTAATAACATATGAGTGCACAAAATCCTGATGCCTTCCTTGGGTAAACTCAATTTTAATGTGATTGGAACCTCTTTCAATAATTTTAACTGAACTGCTTCTTCCAAAATATGGCCTGTTCCTGTACAAATTCCTCTCATCTGTATACAAAAACTTCTTTTTATTTGCTGCTTCTTCTATTATCCATTTATCTCTATGCGAAACATTTTTCTCAAAATCTAAAACACTTAAGCTTACACAATTATTTTTAACATTAACCATTAATCCTTGCGAAAACTCTCCTGCATTGTAAGGAATTCCTCCAATAAGGCCTTTTCCTTCCAATTGCACGTAACTTGTGGATCCTGCTGAAACTGCAGTGAAGTCCCTTTGATGAATTGCTCTTTCATCCTTCACAGGGTGATGAGAATGGCCAGAAAACACTACAGCCTGAGGATATTCTTTTATTATTTCATAAAGCTTGTCATTACCCCAATAGTCGCTTCCGTAAACTGTTCCTTTTATATTGTGATGCAAGGTAATAAAAATAGGCTTTTGAAAATCATCTGCATGAGCTTCTTTAAGATGTTTTTTTAACCAACCCAATAACTTTTTCCCGTAAACCCCTTTTATTTTCTTTCCTTCGGTACTTAAGGAAATAAAGTGAAATCCCTTGATAATTTTATGGCTATGAATATCTTCCCCTGTAGTTTTAACAAACTTTTTTTGTGCTCCCCTTACAGTAAAACTTCCCAGATAATCATGATTTCCCATTACTAATATTTTTTGCGACTCTTCTTTCATACAACTTTTGAAAATCTTTACAAACCCTTCAAAAGACTTTTTGGTTCCCATATTGGTAATATCACCAGCAACAATCAGGGCATCTAAATCAGATTCAATGGAATTTATATAAATCAACGCTCTTTTTAATTTTTCATGTTCTGCTGAACACGAGCCCTTTATATGAGTATCACTAATAACTGCAAAAACCAGATCCATAATATCCCCTCGCAACAACTGAATTTCTGATTTTATACTATCATTTCCATGTTAACCTTTTATTGAAGTATTGTTAAAATTCATGTAAAATTTATTTTAGATATTATGTAAAATACTTAATATGAAAGGGGAGTTTTTAAATGTATTTTAATAAACCAGGTCTGGAAAATACTCAGGAAACCATTAATTTAGTTCTTAAAACTGCCAGGGAAAGAGGAATAAAAAACATAGTAGTTGCATCCAACACAGGATATTCTGCTCAATTATTAAAAAACAACCCTGATCTAAACATTACCTGTGTTACCCATGCTTATGGATACCCTATTTCAGGTGAAAATGAAATGTCTGACGATATAAGAAAAGACTTTGAAGAAAACGGAATCAAGGTACTTTCTACCACCCATGTCCTGAGCGGAGCGGAAAGGGCCCTTTCTAAGAAATTTGGCGGAATTTCTCCTGTGGAAATTATGGCTTACGCCCTGAGAATGTTTGGGCAGGGTCTTAAAGTATGTGTAGAAGTTTCTGTAATGGCTGCAGACAGCGGATTTATCCCTTACCTTGAGCCAATTATCGCAATAGGCGGAACCGGAAGAGGGGCTGACACTGCTATAATAATCAGCGCTGCACACGCAAGCAACATTCTTGATACCAAAATTCACGAAATAATCTGTAAACCACTTTAAAATACTATAAAAAAGGGGTAAATTATTGAAGAATAATTTACCCCTTTATATCAAGTTCTTCAATTGTAAATTTGTCAAAATCAATTTGTTCAACAAAATTATCTTCAGTAAAGCTTGTTTTATTTCTCTTATTGTATTCATCCAGGTTGGTTGGCAGCCAATAAGGTTTTGAAATGTCAAATTTATAACAAAGTTCATTTATGCATTGTTTTAGATTTTCCTGATATGTTCCCTCAATATCTGAAACAGCTACATCATCCTTTATAATCTTGTTATTCTTTATTATTTTCCCCCAAATTTTCAACATAATATGCTTTTCCCTTCGAAATTAATTTATTATTTAGATACATTTAAATAAGTCATCATTTATTTTTTCCCTTCTGATTGCATGGATGAACGCATCCACTATTTCAGGATCAAATTGAGAATTCTTGCACTTGATGAGTTCTTCAATCCCTTCTTCATAGGTTTTTCTTTTATTATATGGTCTGTCTGAAGTCATTGCATCAAAGCTGTCAACTACTGTAAGCAATCTGGCAAGGTACGGAATTTCTTTCCCTTTTAATGCACAGGGATAACCCTTACCGTCGTATCTTTCATGATGGTACAGTATTACTGGTGAAATATTCTTTAATGACTTGACAGGATTTATAATCTCAACTCCATTGACCGGGTGCTGTTTTAGAATCTCCCACTCATCCTCTGTCAAGGGCATCTTTTTATTCAGCACTTCCTTTGGAATATTTATTTTCCCTATATCATGCATATATGCTCCGTATATCAATTCCTTTTTTCGTTCTTCACTCAATCCAACCTTATCAGCTAAAAGCCTGCAGTAAATTACAACTCTTTCAACGTGTCCATAAGTATATCTATCCTTTGCATTAATGACACTTATTAAAGTTTTGAATGAAGTGATTAAGTCAATATGTTCTTCCTCAATATCATTTTTAAGTTCGTCTAAAATTGATGTATAAATTTCCACTCTATTTTTCTCAAAAAACTTTGCTCTGTATAAGGCATCATCTGAACTTTTCAAAAGTTCTGTGTGATCTCTTGCCTTTTCGGGAAATACAGAAACCCCCATAGATATGGTTAATTTTCCGTTAGGTTGGTTTTCCTCTCCATCAAAGTAGGTCTTCTCTACTTCATTTCTGATTTTTTCTGAAATCTCCAACGCTTCATCCTCATTGGTATCAGGAAATATAATAGCAAACTCTTCCCCACCATACCTGGCAACAATATCCTCTTCTCTTACATTTTTCTTCAGTATTTCCCCTATCTTCTTAAGAACTTCGTCTCCTTTTTGATGTCCATAAAGATCATTGTAGTATTTAAAATAGTCAATATCTATCATAGCCATTGAGACATTTTTATTATTATCTTTGCTGGAATTTACGATTTCCTTTAATGAGTCCCTGAAATATCTATGATTATATACTTGTGTAAGAGCGTCCTCATTAGCCATTGAAAGCAGTTTTTCTATATGTTCACCTTCAATCTTCACATAAAAGCCTAAAGGCCAGGAAGTAAGAATAAACACTCCTGACATTATGAGATCATTTTCAAAGTAGGTATTAACCTGAACATTTGGCAGATATATCAAATCCATTCCAAGAATAATAATGGAAGAAACAATTGCAACAGTCATTCCATGTTTTATTCCATACTGAATATTAGACGTTATTATTATGAACAGAAATAGATACTTATAATCACTGGTATTAGCCCCTGAATAAATGATTAAACCAGTAAATATTAAAATGAATAATGCACTTTCTACGATTTGTATCTGACTTTTATATTTATTGTTCATATTATTATTTGTAGAAAATGCCCACCCTCCGTAGACTAACGTAAAAAAGAATACAGCCGTGATTGCAGTATACATACTGTAGTAATTATTAATAAAACTACTAAATCCATAAATATATCCAAACATGCTCTTGAGCAGCACTATTCCCAAAAATAGGAGTGATGAAAGTTTCACCACTGATATAATATCATTTATTTTTTTTCTTTTGTCTTTCTCTATTTCATACATCCCTAATTCTCCATAACTTATTAAAAGATAAGGCCGGATAAAACCGACCTTTTTTTACTCTTCTCTCATGCATTCAGGTTCTTCTGGTTGATAAAAATACCATATGCATGCAGAAGATGCTACCAAAGCAGCAACTGTAGTGGTTATTGCGGCAATGATTGTCAATGCCTTTGTGTTGATTTTTTTCATAATACACTACCTCTCTTCACATATATATTTAAAAAAAGTATCTGCCTTCCCGAATACTAAATGCGCAGTGTTTGTCAGTGTGAATACCTGCCATAGGAATCCTCCCATCAAGCATATAATATATGTATAAACCAATTTATTATATGTATAAATATATACGAAGAAACCTAAAAACGCAATTACAAAATATACGCATAATACCAGAAGTGATGCTTTTTTCATTCTTTTTCTTCTTTCAATCTTTTTGATAGGTTTGTTTTTACTATCTACCGGGGCATATTTTTTTACAGTATAGATTGCCCATACGCAAGCAATTATAGATAATATAAGAATTACTCTCTCACCAGCATACTCAACGATAGCATATTTAATAAACAAGGATTGTCCAATGCATAAAACAGTTCCGATTATAGTGCATAATGCAGGAGTACCGGCATGTACTCCCCCTGAATATTTCCTGAGAATGCTTGTTGAAAATGAAATAATCAATGCTTCTATCAAACATTTAAAGATGATTCCAAAAATAATAACTAGCCCGATTGAAACCAGTATCTGCATCAAAGCAAATGTTCCGTATGCTATTACTTCCTCCTTATCTTTACCTAGATTTAATTCTGAAGCAATATTTCCAGCTATGTTATTTGCAATCTTCTCCATACTTTATCCCTCTTCTTTTCTTTGCAATCAATAAATAATACATTGATATTAAACCTGCATATATCAACAATGAGGGTAATCCGTAAATTATCTTTAACTCTGAGTTGGCGAATACACTCTCTATATCTATTTTAAAAACAAACTGCAGCAATGAAATATTAATTCCTTCACAAATAAATTCAAGTATAAAAGCTATTGCACAGCTCTTAATGGATCTGACGATATCCATTTTGTTTATTGAAACTGTTGTAATAATCATCACAAAAAAAGTAAGTATGCTGTTTACACCATATTGTATAGGAAGAAGTCTTATGAAATAAACTAAAATAGCACATAGTAAAATGGATAAATAGAAATTTTTTTTATTAATCCTTGTCCCAGAAAAAACGTGAGCAGAAAAAATAATTAAAAAGGCTTCAGGTATTCCCCTGGCAAAAATCTCTATAAACGTTAATCTCAGCATATAACTTTTCTCCTTTGCTTATCCTAAATGTTGATCTTTTTTAAGTGTAATTATACCACCATTATCATATCAATAAAATATCAATAGTTTAACAAATATAAATTTTTAGAAATTTATGATAATATATCCGTCCAACCATAAGTTATATAAATATTGTGTTTTCTCTCTTATATCCAATATTTAAATATTTTATTGTGCTTAATAAAACTATTAAGGTGAATAATCTTATGAATATATCACCAATGCTCATGATACTATATCCTGTATCAAAAATATCGGAAAGTAACTTAAGCTTAGTTGCTTCATTTCCTAAGATATGAATATCATTAGGATTTGAGAAAGAATCTGCCCTGACGTATCCTGTCATATATGATAGATTTGGAAATACAGGCATCTTACCTCCATTAGCTGATATAACGATTTTATTTAATAAAGTGCCTATAAAGATACATATTGACCCATACACGGCACTATAAAACCGTTTAAATTTAAATATTAAAAAAAGGAAACTTAAAATATATATTGTTTCAAAATTCTTAGAGTATTTTATGAAGTCATGTCCTCCCATAAAAACGTCAACCTGCATAATGATATACATGACACTGAATATAATCACCGGATAAAACTGCCATTGTTTAAAAATGGGTTTTATATCGTATCCCTTTATTTTTGCCAATATAAATGATATCAATATAACTTCTATCATATTTTTCTCCCGTAATAAATGAGTAAGTATATATAGTATTAATAAATTGTTAATTTTAATTATACTCGAAGCGATATTTTTGTGCTAGATTTTTTTTGTTAAATTTTATTAATCTATTCACTAATTTGAATTTTTATGTATTATTATTTCACAGCATAAGGTTCCTTTACGTAAATCCAACTTATACTTGTTCAAAAATTGCATAATGAAGTGATGAAAAAATTGCTGAAAGAATATTAATACATTTCTTTCAGCAACTCTGACAATAATTTTGTTAAATTTATTTTCCAAGGAATTTTCCTATTCTGTTTAATGCCTCGATAATATCATCCATTGAGGCAGCATAACAGACTCTTATAAAACCTTCTCCGCAATCACCGAAAGCATTTCCTGGAACCACAAGAACTTTTTCATTAATCAGGAGTTTTTCACAGAATTCTTCAGAAGTCATCCCTGTAGACTTAATACTCGGGAATATATAGAAGGCTCCTAATGGTTCAAAACACTCCAGTCCCAATTTTCTGAAACCATCAACCAATACTCTTCTTCTTCTGTTATATTCCTTCACCATTTCGCTGACACTGTCATCTGCATTTTTTAATGCTTCTATTGCAGCGTACTGAGCAGTTGTAGGTGAGCACATTATAGCGTATTGATGGATCTTTGTCATAGCTTCTATAAGCACAGGGTGCCCGCAAGCATATCCAATCCTCCATCCTGTCATTGCATAAGCCTTTGAAAATCCGTTTATTACTATAGTTTTATCTTTCATTTCAGGGAAGGATGCTATGGAAACATGTTCATGCCCATATGAAAGTTCTGCGTATAATTCATCAGAAATTACTATTATGTCCTTATCCTTAAGCACATCAACGATTCCAGCCAACTCTCCCCTGCTCATTACCGCCCCGGTAGGATTATTAGGAAAAGCAATTATTATCACTTTAGTTTTTGGTGTAATAGCTTCTTCCAAAGCTTCAGGAGTTAACTTGAATTCATCTTCCGCCTTGAGATTCAACACCTTTGAAGTCGCTCCTGTAAAGGCTGTGCATCCCTTATAAGCAACAAAGCTTGGCTCCGGAACAATTACCTCATCCCCAGGTCCTACTAATGCTCTCAGTGCTATATCGATTCCTTCGCTTCCACCTACAGTAACAAGTATTTGATTTTTAGGATCATATTTTAACTTAAATCTTCTTTCCATATACTTTGAGATTTCATGTCTTAACTCTATAAAACCTGCATTTGAAGAGTAATGCGTATGTCCTTGTTCAAGTGAATAAATCCCGGCTTCTCTTACATTCCAGGGAGTGACAAAGTCCGGCTCACCAACTCCCAAAGAGATTACATCCTCCATCTCATTTATCATATCGAAATATTTTCTTATTCCTGATGGAGGCATATTTTTCACATTATCTAAAATCATATTCTCTAATATCATATAAATATAGCCTCCCTGTCATCGAATTGCTTTTCTTTAAATATCTTTCCATGATCCTTATATTTTTTAAGGACGAAATGGGTTCCTGTACTCAAAACATACTCTTGTACAGCCAACTTCTCTGAAACAAAAAGTGCTACTTCCTTCATTGTCTTTCCCTCTACTATTACAGTAAGGTCGAAACCTCCTGACATAAGATAACATGCTTTAACTTGAGGGAAATTGTATATTCTCTCAGCTACCTTGTCAAATCCCTCTCCTCTTTGAGGAGTCACTTTAACTTCTATTAAGGCTGTAACTGTTTCTTTACCTGTATTTTCCCAATTAATAAGAGTAGTATATCCTGCTATTATGCTTCTTTCCTCAAAATCTCTGATTGCTTCCCTTACTTCTTCTACAGTTTTTCCAGCCATGACAGCTATTTGCTCATCAGTATATCTGCTGTTTTTTTCTAAAATTTCCAATATTTCTTCCACTTGAACTTCCCCCTTATTAATTTAATTCTTGAAAATAAAAAGAGTGACTTCGTCACTTTCGCTAGGGAACCCACTGGTTCCCTTCGACGACACTACGTGTCTGAGCACCCTCCTCTGATGGCGGGGAACACAACTTCCCCTGCACCCCTTGCATTTTTTATTGTATAGGGAAGAATGCACTTTCCTATACAATAAAAAAATCGTCAAGGTGATTATGAGCCATCGATTTTTTTTCGCATCTGCCTTTCCGAACTATCGTAAGAAAAATCTGGCAGGCGACTATTTTTATTTTTTGCTCTTTAGGGACTGTAACTAGACTAAGTATAAATAGTATATACTTTAAATTATCGACAACTTGAAAATTTTACAATTTCCTAAAGAGCAAAAAAAAACCTTCATCCCAGAGAAGGGACGAAGGAATACTCCGCGGTACCACCCTAATAAGCAAAATAATTGCTCACTCAGTCAGAATATAAAAATACTCCGCCTCTGTAACGTGAGGATACGTTAGCATTTAATTAAGAATAAATTCTTATTTTTCAATGCAAGATTCAAAGGCTGCTTCCATAAAGTCCCCTGCCAAAGTTCCACCAAAGCCTTCAGCTCTCTAAAAAGCTTTCCCTATGTACTATTCCTTATCATTATCTTTAGAAATTTATTATTTTTTATATTATAAACAATATTAAAATTTATTTCAATACTATCTATAAATAAAAATATATGCTTTATTTTACAGAATAGGGAGTCTATCAGCTTATAATAAGTGTTATTATATTCTTAATAAACTGAGAATAAAAAAGGAGGCAATAAATATGGTGCTTTCAAATACCTCAACTAAAATTTATAAAGGCAATATCCTTTTTACAAAATCCCCGTATAAATTTACAGTATTCAATAACGGCTTCATAATTGTTGAAGATGGAAAAATTCAAAGTGTATGTGATAAATTACCCAAAAAATACATTAACTTCAATATCACTGATTACAAAGATAAATTGATAATTCCAGGAATGACCGACCTCCACTGCCATGGTCCCCAATTCAGAAATTTAGGTATCGCAATGGATAAGGAGCTTCTTCCCTGGCTTGAACTCTATACTTTTCCTGAGGAATCCAAATTTAAGGACCCAAAATACAGTAAAATGATTTTCAGCAGATTCATTAAAGAAGTTTGGAGACAAGGAACCACACGAATCTCGGTTTACTCTACTATCCACAAAGAAACCTCAATGCAGCTTATGGAAATGTTTATACAATCAGGCTTAGGTGCATATATAGGGAAAGTAAACATGGACAGAAACGTTCCCTCATATCTAATGGAAACTCTTGAAGATTCAGTAAGGGATACAGAAGAAATACTGATAAAATACAGTAATCTATCATCCATCGTAAAACCCATAATAACTCCCCGATTTGTTCCAAGCTGCACCTCGGAACTTATGTCAGAACTCGGAAAATTGAGCCAAAAATTCAATGTTCCTGTTCAATCACACCTTTCAGAAAATAGAGGGGAAGTAAAATGGATACAGGAGCTATACCCTGATTCAAGTTTCTACGGGGAGGTTTACAACAGATTTGGTCTGTTCGGACAATCACCCACTCTCATGGCTCACTGCAGCTATTCATCTGAAGATGAAATGAACTTAATGAAATCAAATAATGTTATTGCAGTTCACTGCCCTGCATCTAACCTGAATCTTGGCAGTGGCATGATGCCCGTAAGGAAATTCATCAACAAAGGCATTCTAGTTGCATTAGGCTCAGACATAAGCGGAGGACACAGTTGCTCTGTCTTCAAATCAATTGTATCTGCAGTTCAGATATCTAAACTGCTTTGGTCTCAGTCTGATAAAAAATCAGATTTTCTGAGCCTTTCCGAAGCATTTTACATGGCTACAAAAGCTGGCGGAAGTTTTTTTGGAAAGGTTGGAGACTTTGAAGAAGGGTACGACTTTGATGCGCTTATAATTGATGATTCAGAATTAAATTTTTCAGATTTCTCACTGGAACAAAGGCTGGAAAGATTTATATACCTGGGAGATGACAGGCATATCCTTCACAGATACGTATGTGGAAATTTGATAGATGAGCCTGTTTTTTAGCGCTTATTTTTTAATTAGCAAAGGCTTTAAATTTTCAGAACAATCATCTTTATCCGGAAACTTAAAGCCTGTTAAATTTTCTATTTAGGTAATCCCCTCACCGGTTTATGCATATCCTGATCTTCTGAATTCACAGGGTTTGCTGCAGATTTATTATTTTTATTTCTGTAATAGGATTTTTCTCCTGTTCTATTGTTCTTTCCTAATTTTTGAGTCAAAATATATCACCTCCATGGTATATTTTTTGAAGGATATCTTAAAAATATACATGTAAAGTTATGTCGTTATTACCTTTGATTAAAGCACCTTTTATTTGTCAGAATATTAGCTAATTTCATTTTTAAGCAAATTTACTGTTTTCTTTTTTCCTTTTATGGATTATAATAGGCTTGGGATGTAAACTTTTTACTATGCATTATAATATTTTCTTTTTAAAGAAGATACTTATAAAAATATATATTTTGGAGGTTTCGTATGTTAGTTTCAGCAAAAGAAATGTTAAACAAAGCAAGAGAAGGAAAATATGCTGTTGGCCAATTCAACATCAACAACTTAGAATGGACAAAAGCTGTATTATTAACTGCTCAAGAAAACAATTCACCAGTTATTTTAGGTGTTTCTGAAGGTGCTGGTAAATATATGGGTGGATACACTACTGTAGTAGGAATGGTTAACGGATTATTAAAAGAGTTAAACATCACAGTTCCTGTTGCATTACACATAGACCACGGCAGCTACGAAGGAGCTTTAAAAGTAATTGAAGCTGGATTCTCATCAGTAATGTTTGATGGATCACACTATTCAATAGAAGAAAATATTGAAAAGACAAAAGAAATAGTAAAAATAGCTTCTGAAAAAGGTATTTCTGTAGAAGCAGAAGTTGGTTCAATCGGCGGAGAAGAAGATGGAGTTGTTGGAGCAGGTGAAATAGCTGATCCAGCTGAATGTAAATTAATAGCTGATCTAGGAGTTACAATGTTAGCTGCTGGTATCGGAAACATTCACGGTCAATATCCAGAAAACTGGAAAGGATTAGATTTCAAAGCTTTAGCAGCTATAAAAGAAGCTGTTGGGGATATGCCTCTAGTTCTTCACGGCGGTACTGGTATTCCTGAAGAAATGATCAAAGAAGCTATATCTTTAGGAGTTGCAAAAATAAATGTTAATACTGAATGTCAATTAACATTCGCAGCAGCTACTCGTAAATATATCGAAGCTGGAAAAGATCTTCAAGGAAAAGGCTTTGACCCACGTAAATTATTAGCTCCTGGTTTTGAAGCTATCAAAGCTACAGTTAAAGAAAAAATGGAGTTATTCGGATCAGTTAACAAAGCTTAATTTAAGTTTATAAATTAGCTTAACATAAGAACAGCCTGGATTTATTAAATAAATCCAGGCTGTCTTTTTATTCTTTTAATAAACATGTCTTTTTCTTAACTGCAATATCTATAGCTGCTTTAGCAAGATAAATGAATGCTGCTACATTAGTCAGGGATGTAATAAACATAGTAAATCCTGAAGAGGAATTGTTCATTCCACCACTGGTATTATAAAGTATGTAGTAAGTGTTCATGAATATTGTAATGCTGTATATAATCGATAATATTAAGATTCTCTTATCTCTTAGATATATAAATGCAAGAATGGCTAATGCTGCTGCCGGAAATAAGTATCTCTCATGCATTCTTGTTGAAAAAGTGAACACTCCCGCAATCTGTATAAGCGCTGCCAATGGAATAATTTCTCTGCGGTTTCCCTTAATATAAATAAACCAGGTGAACAGAGTGACCAATACTATAAACATTGTTCCCCAGACATGGTAGCTGAAAATAAAAAATGTCTCAGAATCATTTGTATAATTCTTACCTATCAAACTAAAGAAATTAAATCCATTTACAGATGCATATGGATACTCTCCCAAGGTCTTTGAAAACAAATTAAATATCCATGTAATTCCCTGGTTAAAAGAGAATGGAAGTATTACGAACAGCCCGGTGATAGCCGCTGACACTGCAGCCTTTATGAAATTTTTAATACTCCTCTGCCTTACAAGCTCGAAGAATAATACGGGAAGATATATTATCCCCTGGGGCTTCATAAGAACTCCAATTGTGAACACTATTGAAGATAATGCAATTTTACCTTCTGTCATAAGAAAAACTGCTGTTAAAACAATCATAGTGAAAAAAGAATCTACTTGCCCCCAAAATACTGAATTTACAAGAACTGCAGGATTAAAGGCATAGAATACGGAAATCATCATGCTGAGTTCCTGTGAAATATATTTTTTTCCTATTCTGTAAACCAAATAGGCTGAAGCAATATCTGCCAATATTGATGGCAGTTTCAAAAGTAGGACTGAATATGAGCTGAGTGTTGGGAAACTCATAGCTTTACCAACCAGAAAAAGGACATAAATATACAAAGGAGGATAGTCACTTGTTTTGGTTCCTGAATAAAATCCTGTGAAATTATTTGCTGCTGATAATGCCCAATTTCTGAACAGGCTTAAATCTGTTGAAAAGCCTTGAGTCAATAATCCTATTGAAATCCTTAGAAATAAGCCAGCCGCAAGCAAGCATGTCAATATTAATTTAATATTTTTACTTTCAATTTTTAACTTTGTTTTTTTATAAAAACATAATGATGCTGCTAAGGCTCCTAAAAATAAAACTGAATATGAAAAAAGCGCAGTTGATACATTGCTGTTGCTGCTGGTACCTGCCATGTCGCCTCTCATTCCCCTATTTGGATTTCCTTGAATTCCTGCCCCATTCCATTGGTTTTTCTCTCCCTGAAAGAAATCCCTTTGAGAAGATGAGCTTATGTTTGAGGAAACAACTGCCTTATTATTGCTTATGGAATAAGCACAAAAAACACCGGATACTATAACTACCAGAATCAATATTATTTTAAGCAGATTATTTTTAATAAGATTCATTTTTGCCCTCCTTACAAATAAATATAATTAAATTCTACAATAATAATATCTTATTTCTGTGGAAAGATTGTTGTAAAATTATGTGAAAATAAAAATATTATGTATAGGGTTCCAACTTCAACTAAAAACTTATGCATGCCCGAAAATCGCCTGGTTTTGCAATTTTCAAACATGCATAAGCTAAGTTTCATTAAAGGATCTCTATACAACATATCTCTTATATTTTTTCTTTTTGTATTTTTTCAACCAGTTCCCTCAAGGTAAAAATCTCTTCAAGGTCAATATCTTCAGGATTGATTGTCAAAGGATATTCCTTCAGCCAGATGTTTCCCTCTACTATTGTGTTAGGGATAACGGGCTCTCCCGGTTTTTCATCATTGACTTCCTCAAGCCCTTTGTACGGTGTCAATACTGCTATTCGTCTGCAGGGTTCATCGAATTGTTCAAAAATATTAAAGAAACTATTATAATTATCAAAAGCTTGTACAGATGTAACGACCTTTAAATATAATCCATATTCCTCAGCTGCCTTTAAAGCGTTTATACAATTCTCTTCCATCAAAATTACCTCTCAGTCCATATAATTTCTGAATAGCCCAAAACTAAAAACCGTACACTTTAATGTGTACGGCATTTTAAACTTAATTAAGTATACCACAAGTCCATTATAAAAACCATATTACTGCTCTTTATACTGTGGTTCCTGCTCTTCGATAAACTTTTTCCTTCCCTCTAAAACTTTTAAAGAATCTTCAAAAGTTTTAGCCAGCTGTTGAAAATCTTGTTTAGCTGATTGGTCTTGTGTTTGAAGCGCAAATGTTTTCATGCTTGCTGCTGCTGATTCAACACCAGCTATTACTTGCTGCATCTGTGTTCCTACTGTCATATTTCTCACCTCCCTTCAAATCCTGTCATCATTCTAACCCTTAGGTTTAAATATTAATGATGCTGCAAATCCAAAGATAATTGCTGCTGAAATACCTGCACTGGTAATCTCAAATATTCCGGTGAGAACACCAATGATACCGCTTTGTTCTGCCTCCATTAAAGCACCTTTGACTAATGAATTACCAAAACTGCTTATTGGCACAGAAGCACCAGCTCCTGCAAACTTTACCAAAGAATCATATATTCCCAATCCTCCTAATACTGCTCCTGCTACAACCAAAGTACTCATAGTATGTGCGGGTGTAAGCTTAAAAACATCCATCATTATTTGTCCAATAACACAAATAATTCCACCTACGATAAATGCCCAAATAAAACTTGACAATTCAATTCAACACCTTTCCTTACAGGATTTTAAGTTCAACATTAAACTTATCACCTGCAACTTTTCAATAAGGATAAGCTAGTTTCAAAATTAGACCCCTTTACATCTCTATAGAAACAGCATGAGCAATGCAAGGTATACTCTCCTTTTGCTGATATGATAACGGTGATAGCAGAGCTCCAGTAGCAATAACCAGCACCTTATTTAAATTTCCCTTTTTCATGAGATTAATAAAATGCCCATATGTTACTGTTGCAGAACAGCCGCATCCGCTGGCTCCGGCCATCACGGGCTGATCCTTCTTATATATTAACAATCCGCAATCAGTAAATTTCTTTTGTGGAATTTTCAAACCATGCTTATCTAATAAATCACTGGCAATTTTGTGTCCGAATTTTCCTAAATCACCTGTTGCAATCAAATCATAATATGATGGATCTATGTTTAAATCCCTGAAATGTGCCTCTATTGTATCTGCTGCAGCCGGAGCCATGGCACTACCCATGTTATAAGGATCTGTAAGTCCCATATCAACTATCCTGCCAATAGTTGCAGCTGTTATTTTAGGACCTTTCCCTTTTTCCGCTACTAATCCTGCACCTGCTCCCGTAACAGTCCACTGAGCAGTGGGTGGTTTCTGCGCGCCATATTCTGTTGGGTATCTGAATTGCTTTTCTGCTGATATATTATGGCTTGATGCACCTGTAACCACATATTTGGCTGACTTGCTGTCAACAAGCAAGGCTGCTAATGCAAGTCCCTCCATTGCACTTGAGCAAGCGCCGAAAACCCCCAGAAAAGGTATTCCTAATGTACGTGCTGCAAAAGAACTGGATATTATCTGATTCATCAAATCTCCGCTTATGAAAAACTCAACATCTTCCTTTTTCATATGAGCTTTTGAAATTGCTGTTTCACACGCTTGTTCTAAAAGTCTTTTTTCTGCTTTTTCACAGCTATCCTGACCTAACCATACATCCTCATGAAGGATATCAAACTCATCTGCTAATGCACCTTGAGCTTCAAAAGGGCCTCCCACGGCAGCAGATGATATTATTGTAGGTTTAGAGTCAAAAACCCATGTCTGATGTCCTTTAAGCATTTACATTCCTCCCAGCCACATAATAGTTAGTTTTACTATCGCAACAATAAAAGCAGAAAACACACCAAAAGCAATTACTGAACCTGCAAGCTTAAACATATTGCCCCCGACACCTAAAACATACCCTTCAGTTTTATGTTCAATAGCAGCAGAAGCAATAGTATTGGCAAATCCAGTAACAGGAACAGCCGTTCCCGCACCAGCCCACTGTGCAATATGATCATAAACCCCGAATCCGGTAAGCAAAACAGAACCCAATATCAATATTGCTGAAGTGGGATTGCTTGCAGTTTTTTCTGTAAATTTAAAATAATTTATAAATATCCACTGCAGTCCTTGCCCAATAGTGCATATGATCCCTCCCACTAAAAAAGCTCTGATGCAATTCTTAACTACCGGTCTCTTTTCCTCTCTTTCCTTAGCGAAATCCTGATACTCCTGCTGAACAGAAGTAAGTTTTTTCTTTTTCTTGTTTGACATTTTCCTCCACCTTCTAACGTAATAAATATGGCTCCAGTTTATCCATCATTTCCTTTAATTTATCAGCATCTCTTGAATACATTTCCTTTGCATTCACATCAGTTGTTTCCAAGGAAAACGTGAGTAAATCCGCCTGAACTTTAGATATGTTTGCATAAAGCAGTTCTTTTACTTTAGGCTGTGAAGTTTGTATTAAGTCATCAAAAACATCAATATACAAATCTCCGGAAGAATCCGCCTGAGCAATAAAAACATTATCAAGTGATACCCCCAGGTTTGAAAGCTGTACTTTTAACCATTCCCTTGTATATCCGATATTCGCTAAAGACTCATCAAGTATGTTCCCATCCAGGATTACTGTTGCAGGTTCGGTTACCGGTGCGGTCTTTCTTTGTAAATCATGGGCAGTAACAGGTTTCTTATCAGATTTCAATAAAACATTTACTTCCCCTGTGGTTTCCATCACAGCAAATTCAACATCTGCCAGATTAAAAGCATTTTTTGTTCTTAATTCTCTTAGCAGCTCCTCTCCGGTATATCTCACTTTCATTAAGTTATCTTCCATAACTTTACCGTCTTTTATTAATACTCTTTCTCTTCCATTAACAAAATCATGGATCCACTTGCTTTTTACAGATAAATAGTCTAATGCCAAAAATAGCAGAACCCAGACACTTAAAGAAATCAAGCCGAAAGCGGTATTGATGATTACGCCTGAAGATAATAATGCGGCTATAAAAGCAATTACCATAAAACTTACAAATTTAAATGGTGTTATTTTAGATAAACTTCCTTTTCCTATAATTCTTACTACTATTAATGTTAAAAAAAACATTAATATACTTTTCAGAAGTATAACAATCCAATTCTGCATACAACTTTTCCTTTCCTAATTTCCCTTATATTGAGGTTCCTGAAATTCTATTGTTTTTAACCTGTCTTCAATGTCTTTTATTACTGCTTCTGTAGTATCGAGCCCTTCTTTACAGACTTTTATTTCTTCTTTATTTCTGCTCTGCACCGAATAAATTCTCAAAGTACTTTCAATTCCCTTCAAACTTGCCAATGTTTGTTTTACCTTAGAAGCTACTGTCATTTTTCTCAACTCCCATATGTTACTGAAGTTATTATTATCAATATTTCACAATAATATAACTATAAAACTAAAATTAATTTAACGTGAAACTTTTAATTATATTATGTAGAGTTTCAAATGGATTAAATATATAATATAGGTATAAAATCTATAGGATACTCGAAGGGAGTTATTGACATATGAAATATATCCTTGATATGCACACTCACACTTTAGCAAGCGGCCACGCTTACACAACAATCCTGGAAAATGCGAAATACGCAGCTGAGATAGGGCTAGAATTTTTAGGAACAACTGACCACGGTCCCGCAATGCCTGGTGCTCCTCATGAATGGTACTTCGGAAATATTGGCGTAATGCCAAGAAAGCTTAATGGTGTCACCATGCTTTACGGCTGCGAAACAAATATCATAGATTATCAGGGCAACATAGACCTTCCGGAGACAATACTTGAAAAACTCGACATAGTTATAGCAAGCATCCATGACCCTGTAATGCCCCCAAATGATGATATGGACATGAATACCGATACTTACCTGAAAGTTATGGATAATCCCAATGTCCATATAATCGGCCATTCAGGCAATCCGAGATTCCCAATTCATGAAGAGGAAATAGTTAGAAAAGCAAAAGAAAAAAATATACTTATTGAAATAAATAACAGTTCATTTCTAAGGTCCAGGCTAGGAAGCGAAAAAACCTGTACAAAAATTGCCCGTTTATGTAAAGAGCACGGAACAAGAGTAATACTTAACAGCGATGCACATACCTGTTTCCATATAGGTAACTTTGATGCTGCAATAAAAATTATGAAAGAAATTGATATGCCGGATGAGCTTATAATCAATTCCAGCAGCAACGCATTCATTGAATTTTTAAGGTCAAAAGGCAAGAATTTTTAAATATATATAAATACCCCAGGGGTTATTCCATCATTTGGAATAGCCCCTGGGGTATTTAGGAATAAATTAACTATTTTGTAAAAACTTAAGGATCTGTATTGCAGCAGGGCCCAGGATAACAACAAATATCGCTGGAAAAATAAATATTACCAAAGGAAACAAAATTTTAACCGGAGCTTTCATTGCCTGTTCCTTAGCATATTGCTTCCTTTTATGTCTGGCCTGCAATGCCTGTATCCTTAAAACTTTAGCGACCCCTACTCCCATTTGCTCAGCCTGTATAATTGCTGATATAAAAGCTGTAACCTCTGATATATTACATCTTTGAGCCATATCAGACAGGGCATTCCTTCTTGTTTTTCCAAGCTGAATCTCATTTAAAACCCTTTCGAATTCTGAAGAAAAATCACCCTTTGATTTTTCAACAACCTTCGCCATTGCTCCATCCAGACTCAATCCAGCTTCCACGCTTATTGTAAGCATATCCAGGATATCCGGAAATTCTCTTATCATGTTTTTCTTTCTTATATTGAC
>JBEHWK010000008.1:0-61423 GCA_040217795.1 Clostridiaceae bacterium | reverse complement strand
AGAAAGCTGTATGCAAAAGACAAGACAGAAAATTCAGTGCATGCTTCCGATTGTCAGGAAAGTGCTGAAAGGGAAATAAACCTGTGGTTTCCTGAATTAATCAGTAATAAAGTGCTATTAAAACAATTGGTGTGAAAAGAGTGATTTGGTCACTTTTATAGACAAAAGAATTGCTGCCGTAATTGCAGCAATTCTTTTTTGCAGCTTAAAAGGATGGAGGTGTACTTATCCAAATCACTTTTGCAGTGATTTTCCCTTCATTAGAAATATAATGATTCTCCCTGGGCTTAAAATAAAAACTCTCACCTTTTTTTACAGTGTATTTTTTTCTGCCTATGTGAAGAGATATGGTTCCGGATAAAACATAACCGAATTCTTCACCTTCATGAGGTTCTTCCTCTATGTATCTACCCTCAGGTTCAATAGTTATCATTATTGGTTCCATTTCATTTTTTTGGGCATTGGGAACCAACCACATTAAAGTATATTTAAGCTCGTTGTTTTCAGTTTCAAACATATCTTCCTTAGAGAAGGCTATTTTTTCCTGGCTTTCCTCGCTGAAAAACTCCTTCAGGTTTGTACCCAGTGTCTCAAGGATATCTATCAAAGTAGCTATGGAGGGTGATGTTAAGTCATTTTCTAATTGGGAAATAAATCCCTTTGATAATTCACATCTATTTGCCAATTCTTCCTGAGTTAATTGTTTTTCAATTCTTAAACTTCGAATTTTTTCACCTATATTCAATAAATCACCTCCGTCGAAAGGTTATAACTAAACTTAAAGTTTGATAATACTAAACAAATTATATAGTTAATAATAAGAAAAATCAATAAATAAAATCCACTTCAGGGTTCCAGCTGCAACTATTAATCTATACTTATAATAAGAAAATCCAAAACATTCTATCTTTATTTCGTAAAGGAATCCTGTAGTTAAAGGTTACAATTAATTCATTTGATAAAAAAGGTAAAATATGAGATATTATATTTATAATTAGAGGAATACAGGTGATATTATGAATACAAATTTATATAGAGCAGACGGAAAATTAGTTTATATAAAAAAACCAGAGTTCTATGAACTCCAATACGTACAGGAATTATGGAATGATGAGGAGACAATGGAGGGGATAGGAGGAGTATTTAATTTTCCTGAAGAAAGGTGGAAGGGTTTTTATAAAAAAATGATTTCCCCTTCAGATGGCAAAAACTTCTACTGTCTCGTTTATAATATGGATGATATACCTGTGGGAGAAGTGGGTTTTCACGGATATGATTCTGCAGTTAAACTAGCAAGATTGAACATTAAGATTCAAGGGAAATACAGAGGAAGAGGATATGGGAAAGAAGCTATAAGATTACTTTTGGAGTACTTTTTTCTTGAATTTGGAGGAAATATAATAATGGAAAGGGTAAACAAGGAGTATTCTGAGGAATTTATAAGTTCTTTCGGGGGTTATATGGTAAGCAGAAGTAAAGGGGATGTAACTTACCAGATAACGAAGGAATCATTTCTGACCTTGGCAAAGACTGAAAAAAAGAATGTTTGTTGTCTGATATATCAGGGGGTGGATTTGACTGAGATATCCTTAACCTTTGATCTCTTCAATTTAATTAACAGATTAAACGACAAGGAAATTTTCAGACTGTATACTGTAGGAAATGAGGCGGTCTTATCTAATGGGCTGAAGGTAATGCCCTCCAATGGTTTTGATGACTCCATAAACCCCAATGTAATAATTGTTCCAGGGGGAATTTATTATAATGAAGACAAGGAGATTTGCAGTTATATAAATAAATTCTATGAAAACAGTGACTATTTATTGGCTACCGGGCATGGAATAATTACTGTTGCTGCATGCGGATTATTAAAAAGGAATTTTGCAGTTGCATTGAAGGAAGATGCTGATAAGCTTAAGGAAATATCTCCAAGCACGAAACTCGCTGAAAAGATTTATGCAGATGCCGGAAAAGTAATAACTGCAACAGGGGGAAAAAGTTCAATTGAAGCAGTTTTAAAAATAATTAGAAACATGTTAGGGACAGAAAAGGCTAAAGAATTAGAAGACTATCTAAATATTTGAGAGGATAAAAACAGCAGAATACCATTTATAGCACTCTGCTGTTTTTTATTTTTTAAATATACCCTGCAAAATAAGCAATATATCTCTAAAAATATTTATGTATTCTGATACATTTTCTTTAGCAATTATTGCCTCTGCAGTAGTTTCAGTAACAACTTCACTGACATCCTTAATATTGTCAGTGATTTGGGATAGATTCTTACTTGTGCTGGTTATATATTCTTTATTGATATTCAGTATGGAGTTTATATTATCTAAAACATTTATCAATTTCCTTAAAACAATCACAAGATAAGAAATCAAGACTAATGAGAATATTCCTAGTATAGCTCCAAACAAGATTCGTATATCAATTAACATTAAGGTTCCTCCAGCTACTCATTTGTTTCTTGAGAACTGGATTCCTCTGATTTATCATTTTCATCTGCAGAAATCTCTATGTTTTTATTTTTCTTTTCCTCAAGATATGAAGAAATTTTATTTTTAGCTTCTTTAATATTAGAGATTGTTACTTCTGTTTTTTCTTTTGCTAAAGTTTTTGCTTCATCTAGTTTATCTTTTATTTTTTCGTTTGCTATATTACAGCTTTCTTTGATGTCATCCCTTGTTTCCTTACCTGATTTAGGAGCAAATAGCAGGCCGCTGATAATACCGGCTAATGCACCAGCAGCAGCACCTGCGGAAACATTTTTTGCTTTTTCAATTTTTTTCTTTCTTCTCCGTTCTCTTTTTTGTGCTTCAATCATACCCTTTAAACTCATAACTCATTACCTCCATTACCTTTATATGATAATTATAATCCTGTAGGTTAAAATGGACAACCTAATTTGTAAAAAAGTTCAAATTATTTTGAAAATTGGAGAAGTTCATTATGGAATTAGTTCTTGCTATCATTTTTTTTGTTTGAGCTGTTGGCAGAATTATTGTCTGCATTACTGTCTGATTTCCCGGTAATATCAGGCAGCAATGTAAATGGTGATGTTGCATCCGGTAAAGTATCATCCTGCTGAACAGGAAGAATATATGGAAAGTCTTTAACTAAAGAACTGGTAATATAGGGTTTTTTAATGAAGACTTTTTCCTGTACTAACTCAGCAGGAGTATTCTCCGTTGCAAGTTTATTGTTTGTGTAATTAATCTTAGCAGCTACATGGACATCACAAGTTTCTGCAGGTTCAGCTCCCTCAATTATCCAGTCTGATACAACCTTGCTTCCTCTTGGGTCATTAGAACACAAGCTGGTAGAAATTTTCCCTGAAAGGCTGCATAAATTCATTTTCTTTATTCCGGACGGAACTGCAATCTCTTTGTCAGGAAGCCCTTCATGGGCTTTTGCCATTATTTTGCCCCATATAGGAGTTACTACGGAACCGCTCTCACCTTGTATTTCTGTAGGTACATCATATCCTACCCAAATGGCAGCTGAAAGGTATGGAGTCAATCCTGCAAACCATAAATCCTTGTTGTCAGTTGTTGTTCCGGTTTTACCGGCAACAGGCATTGAACCCCACTTTGCAGGAGCTGCAGTATAATTTTCAACTGGTTCTTTAAGTAAATCATAAGTTATATACGATGCTTGGGCAGACATTATATATTTTGTTTCAGGTTTATTATCCAGAATAACTTTTCCGGAAGAGTCCTCAACCTTAGTATACAGAATTCCTTCAGTATAGGTACCGCCATTTCCAAAAGTTCCGTAGGCTGCAGCCATTACATAAGGGTTTCCACCGTCAGGATTTTCAGGATCATTATTAAACTGACCTAAAGCAACAGAGGCTATAGAACCTTTGGATTGGCTGTTATATTTTAAACCGAATTTTTCGCCATAAGCTATTCCGTTTTTCATTCCGATTTTATCTTCAACTAAAACAGCTACAATATTTTTGGATTTTCTCAGGGCTTCTCTCACTGATATCAAACCACTATAGTCATTTCTCTGCTGATTATGGGGATCATATGCTTTGCCGCCAGATGCATACTTCATTCCTATAGATTCTGGAATAGGTGCATCATCAAATCCTGAAGCTGGATTTATCACTTTCATATCTATAGCCGGACCATATACTGTAAGAGGCTTTGTGGCGGACCCGATTGGCTTAAGTACGCTGTAAGCCCTGTTCAATGAATTTGCTGTTTTTGGTTCCTTTCGTCCTCCTACCATTACCTTTACTTCACCTGTATGGTAGTCCATTATTACTGCTGAAGCTTGAAGTTTAGGAATTCCGTTTTCATCAAGAACTTCAGCGTTACCTACTTTAAAGTTGCTTCGATTGTCAAGTACGCTTTGAGTATAATCCTGAAGTTCCTTATCCATAGTGGTGTATATTTTTAACCCTCCATTGGCTAGCATTTTGCTTGCTTCATCGTCACTCAGTTTAAGCTGCTCTTTCAAGTCTTTTTTTACTTGGGCAATAGCAGGATTTGAGAACCATTCATAGTTTAATTTATAGGAAACTACTTGAGTTTTGAAATCAAATTTTTTGTTATTAATGTCTTCAATAGCTTGGTTATATTCAGCATCAGTAATTTTCCCCAGATCTTTCATCTTTTGAACGACAGTTTTAGTTCTGTTTAAGTAAGGGGTAGGATCTTTGGTCATTGCTGTACTGTAAGCACTATAATAAGAAGGTGCCTGAGTAATTCCTGCAATATATGCACATTGAATCAAGGTAAGTTCTTTAGTTGGTTTTCCAAAATAATACATCGAGGCAGCTTCCACACCATATAATTTACCGCCTAATGGAATAGTGTTCAAATAAGCTTCCATAATCTGATCCTTAGTAAGCAAGCTTTCAAGTTTAATTGCTAAGTAAATTTCTTTGATTTTTCTGTTTATTGAAATTTCATTTGTTAAAATTGTATTTTTCAGCAACTGCTGAGTAAGGGTGGAAGCACCGTGAAGGCCGCTTTTACCTTGAATTTTGTTTTTAATATCTATAATTACAGAACCCAGTATTCTTTTTATGTCAATACCGCTATGTTCATAGAAACGCTCATCTTCTATTGCTACATAAGCATTTTTAAGGTTATCAGGCATATCTTGTAATGAAATAACATAACGTTCCACATCTGTATGGACATTATCAATGAGATTTCCTTTATTGTCATATAATGTAGATGGCTGACTCAGGTTAAGAACTGAGTTTACGTTCAAATCAGGTGCACTTTCGATGACAGCGTATGTATATCCTCCAGCCACAATAAAGATTGTCAATAGAATAAAGGACAATGAAAGCAATATTTTATTAAGTATTTTGCCCTTACCGGATTTATTTTTTGGTTTAGAATTTTTTCTTCTGTTTGAAATAGTTTTATTCATTATTTCCTCCTAGAAATTAAAAAAATGAATTAATCATTATTAGACCATATTATATCATAAAATATTACAAAACAATATGGAGAGGTAGATATGAAATATTATACTAAAAAAACTAAATGGAATAAACGAATAATATTTATAATTATCATAATTATTATCTTATTCACATTTTTTTTATACCAATTCAACCAGATAATTTTAGAATCCCTCATGGTTGTTTCTGATGCTAAAATGAGAGCTAAAACAATAGAAATAATAGATGAAAATGTACTCTCCCTTTATTCTAAGGAATTTCAATATGATGATCTAATTAAAGTGGAAAAGGATAATGAAGGAAATATTACAATGCTGAGGGCAGACACGATAAAATTGAATTCACTGGCTGCAAAGGTATCCATTCAATCTCAGGATGAGATTAATAAAATAGGAGCTATAGGAATTAAATTTCCTGTAGGATATTTATCAAGAAACAATATTACATCATCATGGGGACCGAAGATAACTGTAAAAATGGAGCCTATGGGCAGTATTAAAACCAATTACTATTCAGAATTTGAGTCTGCAGGAATAAATCAGACAAGACATAAAATATATCTTGAGGTAGAGGCAAAAATTAGAGTAATAGTACCTGTAAAAAATGATGAGGTGGACATTAAGACTACAATACCCGTTGCTGAAACAATAATTGTGGGAAGAACTCCTCAAACCAATCTGCAATTAGGCAATTGAAACATAGAGAAAGCCTCATTATAGGATATTCATCTTAAACTCCAACAATGAGGCTTTTCAGATTATAAAGTGTTTTACTTGTTATCCCAGTTAAATATGTAAGGAACATTTCTGTAATAATCTCCGTAATTCAATCCATATCCTATGACAAAAACATCATCGATTTCAAAACATCGATAATCAGGATTAATATCCGCTTTCCTTCTTGAAGGCTTATCTAAAAGCACACAAGTCTTTACAGATCTGGCACCAAGAGATTTTACATGGTTAATAACAAACTCCATTGTATAACCTGTATCGACAATATCATCAACAATAAGTACATCATAACCGTTTATGTTGTCTGGAACATCATTGACAACTTTGACTTTCCCTGAAGATTCTGTGGAATTACCGTAACTTGAGGTTGTCATAAAGCCTATTTTAACTTTAGTGTCTATGGCTCTGACTAAATCAGCTGTATATATAAAACTGCCCCTTAAAAGAGACAAAACATATAAATTCTTGTCTGAATATTCTTCCGTAAGCACTTTACCAAGTTCTTTGATTTTTTTACATATCTCTTCTTCTGAAATAAGAATATTTACTTTTGTATCTTCCATTACAATCCTCCAAATTTATAAAAAATATTTTAATTATTAAAAGTCTACTACTCATATTAGCAATTTTCTATACACTTTTCAACCCTTATATGTCAAGTGTTATTTTGGTTTACAACTTAATTTATATAGTTTAAAATTAAATGAAGAAAACGAGGTGAGATTATGATTCATGGAAATATTGAAGGCATCAGGAAATCATTTTTAATGGAGTTGGATGATTTATACTCAATTAAAACTCAGAGGTATGAAATTTGTGCAGTTGAGATACTGGAAAGTATTTCAAGGATTTCTTCTTTAATAGAAAGAGAGATTTCAGTTGCAATTGACAGAAGAGGGAATGTTGTTTCAGTCTCGTTAGGAGACTCAACTTCCGTGGAGCTGCCCATAATAGATATAAGGGAAAGAAAACTCTCAGGAGTAAGAGTTATACATACTCATCCAAATTCAGTTTCACAACTTTCTGCATTGGATATTACGGCACTTTTGAAACTTAAATTGGATGCTTTAATCGCGGTAGCAGTTTCAGAAGAAAAAATAAAAGATATCACTTTGGGATTTTGTTCAATTAAAAATAATGAGTTGGTTGAGGAAACTGCAGATAGGCTTTCTGTAAATGAAGCTTATAATTTTAATATAATAGAAAAGATTCAGGAGATCGATAAAATATTAAAGGAAAGCGACATTGCAGATGACGATTCCGAAAAGGCAATAATTGTAGGTACTGATACTGAGGAAAGCCTGGATGAATTGGAGGAATTGGCAAAAGCATGTGATATACCTGTAATTTTTAAAGTGTTTCAAAGCAGAAATAAAATAGATGCAGCACTTTTTATAGGAAGTGGAAAGGTTCAGGAGATTGCAAGTTTAAGGCAGGCATTAAGAGCAAATGTCATAATATTTGATGATGAGCTTTCAGGTTCACAAGTAAGAAATTTAGAAGAGGCAATAGGCGCAAAGGTTATCGACAGGACCACATTGATACTTGAAATTTTTGCTAGAAGGGCCAAAACAAGGGAATCAAGAATTCAGGTTGAGCTTGCGCAGCTGAAGTACAGGTCATCAAGATTGTCTGGGCTTGGAACTGTTTTGTCAAGAACCGGCGGAGGAATAGGAACAAGGGGTCCGGGAGAAAAGAAACTGGAGACTGACAGAAGGCACATAAAGGAAAGAATATATGATTTGAATGATGAGCTTAAGAAAATAAAGAAAAACAGAGTGATACAGAGAGAGAGAAGAAGCAAGCAAAGTATACCTCAGGTTTCTCTGGTGGGATACACAAATGCGGGAAAATCAACTTTGAGAAATGCATTGTGCGATATGGCATCATCAAAGGATAATGCTGGCAAGGAAAAGGTTTTTGAAGCAAATATGCTTTTTGCCACATTGGATACAACAACCAGGGCTATTAATCTTTTAGATAACAGGCTTATTACACTTACTGATACTGTTGGCTTTGTAAGAAAACTTCCCCACGAATTGGTTGAAGCTTTTAAATCAACACTTGAAGAAGTGATTTATTCAGATTTGCTGGTTCATGTGGTTGATGCATCCTCACCTACAGCTAAGGAGCAAATAAAAGCTGTAGAAGCAGTTTTGGAAGAGTTGGGGGCAAGCGCAAAGGACGGGTACTTAGTCCTGAATAAAGCTGATATTGCATCACCAGAAGCTATAAAAAGTTTGAAAGAAGAATTTGAAGGTTATGATATCCTTGAAATTTCAGCAAGAGAAAGAATCAATCTGGAATTGCTTTTAGAAAAAATATCTGAAAAGCTTCCATATAAGCTTAAGATGGCGGAGTTTATCATACCTTATTCTCATGGCAGCGTTGTTTCATATTTTCATAACAGGGCAAATATCATAGAAGAAGAGTACAGGGATGACGGAACATACATTAAAGCTGAAGTGGATGATGAAACTTACAACAAATATAATGGATTTTTAACTGAATAGAAGAGATAAGTGCTTACAGGCTTCCTTAAATGATAAATTTCATTTAAGGAAGCTTTCTTAATCTTAGGGAATATATATTAATTATGAATAACTTAAGGTTTTCCTTATTTCAATAAATTTTCCAATGGATCTGAAAGAATAAAAAATTGAGGAATTCTCTTGTGGAAAGTGACGAAGTCACTATTTTTATATAGAATAAATAAATATTTTCACAAGTATACTAAAATAAGCCGAGGGGGTGGGGAAAATGGACGAAGAAGAAAAAAGGGATGTAACTGCAAGTAAAATTAAAAAGGCGGGAGAAGTTATAACAGAAGCTGCAGAGGAAGCTCAAGAGGAGCAGCAAAACATACCAGAGTCAGGAACTGGCACTTCAGGCAGCACCACTTCAGGTAGTACTGCTTCAAGAGATACCTTACAGACTGACCTTGCCAATTTAGCAGCAACGCTTAAGAGTATTAGTGATATAAGGGAAACCTTAATCAGCCTGGAGTTGAGTGAAGTAGACAAGGTGTATTTTGACAGAAGTGTACGCCCCCTTTTGGATTATATAAACTTGCTGGCTTTTTCTACCATAAGCTTAGCAAATGCTGGAGCTACATTCCAGGGCAGCTTTTTAGGCAGGAAGAAAGAGATTGAACAAGCATTGGATCTTTCATATGATATAAACAAACAGCTGCGATGTATATTTGAAGTGCTTAAAGAGAGAACTGCAAAGTATTTGAGTTTGGAAAATGAGGAGATATGATTGACTGTATTATAGAAGATTAATTAAACTTTATTTTTAAAATTCTATAAGGTATAATAAGTTTGGAAAATGGGGGGATAGTATGAACTTAAAGATTGCAGAATTTCAAAAGGTTTTTTCAAAAGTAACATCAGAATTGCAGAATAATCCTGATGTGCTGGCCCTCCTTGCATTTGGATCGGTTGTAAATGGAGACCTGTGGGATGAGTCAGATATTGATTTGCTGGTAATAGTTAAAAGTGATATAGAAGGTATTAAGGATATATATATATATGAAGAAAATATTCCTATACACTACAAGCTTATTCCTAAAGCATTGATTTTAGATGATAAAAATAAAAAGATAAACAAGATTAACTTAGATAAGATATTTATTTCATCTAAACTGATCTTTTCAAAGGATAGTGACATTACAAAAATTCACGGGGAGCTGAGGTATTTTCCGGAAACAGAACGTCAAAAGATGAATCTGCTTTATCTTGGAGAAACCTTAAATATTATGAATGTATTAAAGAAGTATCTTTATTATAACAGAAATATAACCAGCTTCGAATTAGCAATAAGATGTATTGATTCTTTTTCAAAATTATATATTAACAACAGTGACTATTTAGTAAGTAAAGATGCTATAACAATGGCAATAAACCTGAATGATGAATTCAGAATCATTGTGGAGGATATTTTTTTCAGGGGCGGAGATAAGGAAGAAGCTATATCCAAACTTATTGATTATGTAAGTGAATATATAAGAAGAAATTTAAAAAAATGCTGCATTTTTTTAATTGAATTCATAAAAAGTAAAAATAGCTGGGTTACTTCACAGAGTTTAAGGGATCAGGACACTTTTAAATATCTCTCAATAAATATGGAGGATATTTTAAAGGAGCTGTACAAAAGTAAAATTCTTAAACGGAAGATTATTCATCAAAGTATTAAGGGCTTTAAATATAAAGAAAATGTGTATTATTACGATGCTCTTTAAGGAGTATTCTGTATGGAGGAAAAATGAAGGGATATAACTTGATTTTTCATGAAGAAATACCTAAGTATGTTCAGTTGGCTAATTATATAAAAAAGAAGATAGATAAAGGAGAAATTAAGGATAGGGAAAAGCTGCCCACCATAAGAGAATTGGCGGAAGAACTTGGCGTTAATAATGTTACAGTTGTAAATGCCTATAAAAAGCTGCAGTCAGATGGATATACAGTCATGAAAATAGGAAGCGGTACTTATGCCAGAAGAAAAGAAGTGATGAAGAGCTTTCAGAAGGAATACAACAAAACCTTCAAGCTTTTAAGTTCAGGGGCTCTGAGAGAGTATATTGATTTCACTGGAGAAACAACCTCATCATCTTTTTTTCCGGTTAAGGATCTTCAAAAGGTTATTAATGAAGTTTTTGACAGAGACGGAGCTGAAGCACTCCTGTATCAGGATGTACTGGGATATGAAAAATTAAGGAAAGAGATAAGCAGAAAATTCTGGAAGAATCTATACAAGGCTGAAGATATCCTGATTGTTTCCGGTGCACAACAAGGTATAGACATAGCTGCCAAGGCTGTATTGAATGTTAATGACAAAGTAATTGTAGAAAAACCTACCTACAGCGGAGCTGTTTCAGTTTTCAGGTGGAAAAAAGCTGATATAATTGAAGTCTCAATTGAAGAAGATGGCATTAATCTTCAATTGTTAGAAAAAATACTGAAAAAACAACGTGTTAAGCTTTTGTATATTATGAGTTATTTTCAAAATCCCACTGGAGTAAGTTATTCAGATGAAAAGAAAAAGGCTCTGGTTGAGTTGGCAGAAAAGCACGATTTTTATATTCTGGAAGATGATTATCTGTCAGAACTTATTTATAACAGCACTCTTGAATATAAGCCTTTAAAAAGTTATGATATTTACGATCGGGTTATATATATAAAAAGTTTTTCTAAAATATTCATGCCGGGAATAAGAATCGGATACGTTATAGTTCCTGAAGTTTTTAAGGACAGCATGTATCTTTCTAAAATAAATACGGATATCTCAACATCATCGCTTATGCAGAGAGCTCTTGAAAGATATATTGTCAAAGGTTACTGGAAGAATCATATTGAATACCTGAACAAGGAATATAAATCCAGGTATTTATTTATGAAGAATATTTTAGAAAGAGATTTTAAAGATATATTGGAGTTTAAAGAACCGTCAGGAGGATTGAGCTTTCTGCTTAAGTTTAAGCATGAAAAAAGTTTTTCATCAAGAAAGCTATTTCTGAAATTGAGGGAAAAAAAAGTTCTTATATCACCTGGAGCCTTGTTTTTCAGAAATGAACGGGAAGGGGATGACTATTTCAGAATAGGATTTTCCCAAACAGACCATGAAAAAATACGAGAAGGATTAGATATTATTTTAAAAGTATTGAGTTTAAAAGATTAACCAGGCATCTTGATTTAATAATGGAGGATTGAATGGGATATTTAACTATAAAAAAACAGTCTAATGATGAATTTGAAGAGAAAAAGTCCAGATTTATCGGGTATATTAAAAGAGTTGAATCTGAAGAGGAAGCCAAAGAATTTGTTCAGGAGATAAAAAGTATGCACAAAATGGCAACTCATAATTGCTGGGCATATGTTATTGGGGAAAATCTTGGAGTACAGAGGTATTCAGATGACGGAGAACCTCAGGGAACTGCAGGAATACCTATACTTGAGGTGATTAAAAAAAGTGGTTTGACTGATTGTGCAATTGTTGTAACAAGATACTTCGGAGGCATAATGTTAGGAGCCGGAGGATTAACAAGAGCCTATACAAAGGGAGCTTCAACTGCTGTTAAAGCAGGGGGGATTGTAGAAAAGGTAAAGGGGAAGCCTATAAATATAAAAATCAATTATGATTTAATTGGCAAACTTCAATACATATGCGGAGAGAATAACTGGATTATTGAAAATACAGAATATGCCGAAGATGTAACCATTACTCTTATTCTGGAAGTTTCCCAAGGCATAAAAGCTGTAGAAGAGATAACAGAAGCCACTAACGGAAAGGCTTTGATAAATCTTGGGGAAGAAGATACATATTTTAAAGAGGGGCATAAGCTTCTTAAAAGTATTGGATAAAAGCGGATTCTTAAAACATGCTTCATAAGGTTGCAGAAAAAAAAACTGCTGTGTTATAATAGTTTAGGATTATAACCCTTTTTAATTTTTTTAGGGTACAAAGTTAGGAGGAAGGTTAATGTCAGGACACTCAAAGTGGCATAATATACAAAATAAAAAAGGCAAGACAGATGCTAAAAGAGGAAAAATATTCACTAAGATTGGTAAGGAAATCGCTGTAAGTGTAAAAAATGGTGGGGCGAATCCAGATACTAACGCTAAATTAAGAGATGTTATTGCAAAAGCTAAGGCTGAAAATATGCCTAATGATAATATTCAAAGAGCTATTAAGAAAGCATCGGGTGAATTAGGTTCTGTAGATTATGAAGAAATAGTATATGAAGGATATGGACCATCAGGAATAGCTGTAATTGTTGAATGCTTGACTGATAACAAAAACAGGACAGCAGGAAATGTAAGACATGCTTTCTCAAAGCACGGCGGAAACATGGGAGCAAGCGGATGTGTTGGATTCATGTTCCAGAAAAAAGGACAGATTGTTATAGAAAAGACTGATGAGCTTGATGAAGATGAATTGATGATGATGGCTTTAGATGCAGGTGCTGAGGATTTCGCTGCAGAAGATGAAGTATATGTTATCACTACAGCAACAGAGGAGTTCAGTAATGTAAGGGAAGCACTGGAAGCAGAAGGACTGGAATTCCTGGAAGCTGAAATTAAAGGGGTACCGGATACATATACAGAAATAGATGAAGAAACTTCAGTTAAGTTCCAGAAGATGCTTGATCAGCTGGAAGATGATGACGATGTCCAAAACGTATATCATAATGCAGAGTTTCCTGAAGAATGGGAAGATTAATAACTGTTAAAGTCAGATATATCTATGTAATTTCAACATAACAGGCAGGTAATTATTAAACCTCTTTTGTTATTGTATATATCATGTTCGAAATGATATGTACTTTTTCAAAAGAGGTTTTCTGTTGTTTTTTCTGATGGTAAGGTAAAAAGGAAAGGTATTTAGTCCATCAATATTATTCCAAGTTTCTTATAAAAATCCTTGTCTATATTGTGACTTTCTGAAAGATTATTATCCCTTCTGAATTTCAATACATATTTTTTCATGCCCTCCCCATATATGCCGTCCATGTTTCCGGGATAATATCCTTTATCTTTCAGTCTTCTCTGTATTTCATAAACAGCTGACCCTCTGTCTCCGGGTGTTAATGTTCTTAATCCGCTTCCGAAAGGACCGTAAGGGCCTTCATATATGGCTACAATCATTCCGTGTTTCACATATTTATATAAATCTTCTACATCATTGTTACGCATTCTTATACAGCCATGGGAAGCTTTAGATCCTATTGTATTAGGCTTGTTTGTACCATGTATCCCGAATTTACCCCAGGGGACATTTAAACCTATCCATCTTGTGCCGAAGCCTCCGCTCCAGGCTCCCTTACTAACAACATTCCAGGTTCCTATAGGTGAAGGAGTATCATGTTTACCGCTAGCCACGGGATAAGATTTTATAATACGATTTTCATCTTTATCAATTAGGTAAAGCCTTTCTTCTGTAAGGTCTATCAGTATTCCAAGGTTTTTCATGGTTTCCCGAGCTTCAATTGTTGCTGCATTGGAAAAAAGTAAAATTAATAATATTATAAAAGGTATTTTTTTCAAAACTCACACCTCTGTTTACATTAAAGTTTATAAGCATCTGTGTCACTGTTGCAGATTTGTATATGGCAAAGATCAGTTAATTAAGGTTATCTTTCTAATTGATAAATAAATGCTTTCTCATTGCCATCGGAGTCAAGTGCTGTTTAGGTATCAGCAGAATCCAAAGTTTTAGCACCTCACTTTATTAGTGTTTTATATTCTTATAAAAAATATACTCTTTACTACAATCAGTCAGGAGTTAACTCATTTTTAAGCTCGTTACGGTCATAAAAATATTATATGGAAAGCAAAAATTCTGTTACATTCTGCAGTCATGGCTCTCGGCTCTGTTTTCCAGGAGCCACTCCGCAGAATATAGCAACGTTAATGCTTTCTATAAGGCTTGAAGTTATAAATTTAATATTGTTACAAAAATATTAAAAAAATTTTCCAAGGCTGATTGCCACATTATGGAAGGCGGCGATTGTTAGTGTATTTGCATGGAGTACATATGTCTTGATTTGGAGTTTGTTGGACTTTTGAATGGGTCTTCGTAAATATAACTATTTGGCAGTAATATTAATATCGGATGAAATATGCTTAAAGATAAGCAAATAGATAAGTATTGAATGTGTCCTTTAATGATGCACATATGGTGGATATAATTGGAAGATATGCTTGTGTGTCATATGTTGCATTTTGCCTTTTTAAATGATAATATGATTGAGTTGATAAAAACACTATGTTTTTATCATTATTCAATTAACAAGCAATGGGGTTTGTTTAATAATTTATTACTTGGTTTATGGCATATCTCAAGGTGTTTATTTAAAAAATCCCATTTGAAGACATGCAGTTTTCCTGCATGCATTTTTTTTAATTTTTTATTTCTAAATTAGGGAGGCTATTTTATGAAAAGAAAAATTTCTTTGATGTTGGTAATAGCTTTATCAACAACATTGGCTTTTACAGGCTGTAAAGCTAAATCAACGACTTATGTTGAAAGTGACGTAATAAAGATTGGAGTTTTTGAACCTTTGACAGGAGCTAATGCTGCTGGTGGAGAACTTGAAGTTGAGGGTGCAAAACTTGCAAACAAGCTGTATCCAACTGTTCTTGGGAAAAAAGTTGAATTGGTTTTTGCAGACAATAAGTCTGATAAAGTTGAGGCAGCAAGTGCTGCATCAAATTTGGTGGAACAGGAAAAAGTAAATGCTATTATCGGAAGCTGGGGAAGCGGAAACTCCATGGCTGCAGGAGATGTAGTGCAGGAAGCGAAGGTTCCGGCAGTTGGTGCATCTTGTACTAACCCTCTGGTAACAGCAGGTAATGACTACTATTTCAGAGTATGCTTTATTGATCCGTTCCAAGGAAAAGTAATGGCCAAGTATGCTGCACAAAAATTAAAAGCAAAAAAGGTGGCATTGCTTCAGGAGGTATCAAGCGATTATTCAGTAGGTATTTGTAAGTTCTTCTCAGATGCATTCAAAGAGATTACTGGGGATCAAAATGCTATAGTTGCAAAGGCAAGTTATAATACGGGGGATCAGGATTTCACAGCTCAGCTTACAAATATTAAGAGTCAGAATCCGGATGTTATATTCGCTCCCGGTAACTTTACAGAAGGGGCTCTTATTATAAAACAGGCAAGACAGCTTGGAATAACAACACCTATTATAGGGGCTGATACATGGGAGACACCTGAATTTATAGATATAGGAAAAAGTGCAGTTGAAGGTACTGTTTTTTCAACATTTTTTGCAAGTGAGATTCCTATTACAGAGGAATCAAAAAAATTCCTTGATGCATACAGAGCAGAATACAATAAAGAACCTGCAGCAGTAACAGCACTATCTTACGATGCTTATCTGGTAATATTGGATGCAATAAAAAGAGCAAACTCTGCAGATCCTGTAAAAATAAGGGATGAAATTGCAAAAACTAAAAACTTCCCTGGTGCGGCAGGAGTAATTACTATAGATGAAAACAACAATGCAGTAAAGGACGCAGTTTTAAAAGTAGTTAAGGACGGTAAATTTACATATTTAGATACAATAAAACCAGAATAAAAAATTAGGTGGTGAAAAAAGATGACTTTTAGTATTTTTATGCAACATTTAACAAACGGAATCTCACTGGGTAGCTTATATGCACTTATTGCCATAGGTTATACCATGGTTTATGGAATATTGAGACTTATTAATTTTGCCCATGGAGATATATTCATGATGGCAGCATATTTTGCATTTTTTGGAGTAGCAACTTTCAATCTTCCCTGGTATTTTGCATTTGTAATAGCTATTGTTATTACAGCAATACTTGGGATGACCATAGAGTTTACAGCATATAAGCCCCTTAGAAATGCACCGAAAATTTCAGTGCTGATTTCTGCAATAGGTGTTTCCTTCTTGCTTGAAAACTTAGCGGTTGTTTTATTTGGTGGAAGACCAAAGGCTTTCCCGACTCCGGAAATATTTACAAATATAGTTACAATAGGCGGGGTTTCAATACAAAACTTAACATTTGTAATTCCAGTTGTAACATTGGTATTATTAGTTATTCTTTTATATTTGGTTAACCATACAAAGATTGGTATGGCTATGAGAGCGTCAGCTAAGGATGTAGAGACAGCAAGGCTCATGGGAATTAACGTTAACAGGATTATTTCATTTACATTTGCCATAGGATCAATGTTAGCTGCTGTAGGCTCTATGATGTGGTCTATGAAATATCCTCAGATTGTTGCTCTTATGGGAATGATACCGGGGATGAAGTGCTTCATTGCTGCTGTTATAGGTGGTATAGGTGACATAAAAGGTGCTGTAATAGGAGGTTTCATTCTTGGAATAGGTGAAATTATGTTAGTTGCTTTTCTTCCAGGATTAACTGGATATAGAGATGCATTTGCTTTCATCCTCTTAATTGTAATATTGTTATTTAAACCTACAGGAATAATGGGTAAAAATCTAACAGAGAAGGTGTAGATATGAGAGATAAAAGAAAACTTTTAAATATAGGTCTGATACTTATTATATTTTTATTGATTATAGCTGCTAACAGTGGATTAGATTCTTATAGAATCAGAATTTTAAATCTTTGCGCTATATATACAGTTTTAGGGTTAAGTATGAATCTTATTAATGGATTTACTGGATTGTTTTCATTAGGACATGCTGGGTTTATAGCAGTAGGTGCATACACAACTGCACTGCTTACTATGTCAGAAAAGGTTAAGAATCAAAATTTCTTTATGGAACCTTTGATGGCCCCTTTGAATCATATATCAATTTCATTTTTACCTGCATTGTTTATAGCAGGGATAATTTCGGCAGTAATAGCATTCTTAATAGGTGCTCCCGCACTTAGACTTAAGGGTGATTATTTAGCTATTGCTACTTTGGGTTTTGCTGAAATTATAAGAATAATCTTAAACAATACTCAGACTTTAACAAATGGAGCATTAGGACTGAGGGGCGTTCCTCGTGAAACAAATTTGTTCTGGAGTTTTGGTATTGCAATTTTTACCATAATAATTATCCTGTCAATTATGAACAGTTCTTACGGAAGAGCCTTAAAATCTATCAGGGAAGATGAAATTGCAGCGGAAAGTATGGGGATAAATTTATTTAAGCATAAGACATTAGCTTTTGTTACAGGTGCATTTTTCGCAGGCGTAGGTGGGGGGCTTTTAGGAAACTTGCTTGGAACAATAGACCCAAGTATGTTTAAATTTGTTCTTACATTTAATATACTTCTTATCGTTGTTATTGGCGGAATGGGAAGTGTAACTGGAACTGTGATTTCAGCTTTTGTAGTAACAATCTTAGGTGAAGTTTTGAGATTCCTGGATATGGAGAAACAATTCAGCTTTGGATTTATAAATTTCAGTGGTATTCCAGGACTAAGAATGGTTATTTTCTCTGTAATTCTTATGGTAATAGTGCTGTTCTTCAGAAATGGAATTATGGGGACAAAAGAATTATCATGGAATTTATTTTTAAAAAAATCAAAAAAGAAACCTCTAGCAGAAGGAGGAGATAAATAATGACATTACTTAAAGTTGAAAATGCAACAATGCAGTTTGGGGGACTTACTGCTGTAAAAGATTTTAATTTGGAAATAAATAAGGGTGAAATAGTGTCATTGATAGGACCTAACGGAGCCGGTAAAACAACAGCATTCAACATGATTACAAATGTATACACTCCGACAAAAGGGAAAATAATTTTAAATGGTCATGATATTACTGGCATGAGACAAGATCTTATTACTCAAAAGGGAATAGCCAGGACATTTCAAAATATAAGACTGTTCAAGGATTTAACTGTACTGGATAATGTACTAATCGGTAATCATGTACATATTAAATCCAATTACCTGGAAGCAATTTTAAAACTTCCAAGATACAGAAGAGAAGAAAAAGAAATGTTAGAAAAGTCTCTGGAACTTTTAAAAGAAGTGGGACTAGAGGATCTTAAAAATGAGAAAGCAACATCACTCCCTTATGGAAAACAGAGAAAGCTTGAAATCGCAAGAGCCTTGGCAACCAATCCGCAGATTCTTTTATTGGATGAACCTGCAGCAGGTATGAATCCTACAGAAACTGATGAACTTACTGATTTTGTAAAAGAAATAAAAGAGAAGTTCAAATTATCTATATTTATGATTGAACATCATATGCAGATGGTTATGAGTCTGTCAGACAAAATACAAGTTTTTGAGTATGGAATCACTATAGCTGAAGGTACACCTTCTGAAATACAAAATGATAAAAAGGTTATAGATGCATATTTGGGGGTAACTGAAGATGATTAAAATAGATAATTTGGTAGTATCCTATGGAGGAATAGAAGCATTAAAAGGAATAAGCATTGAGGTTCCCAGCGGAAAGATAGTAACATTGGTAGGAGCAAATGGAGCAGGTAAAAGTACTGCATTAAAGTCTATTGTAGGACTTGTAAAGCCTAAAAGCGGTAGCATCAGCTATGAAGGAACAGACTTGACTAAATTGAATACAGAGAAGATGGTACAAAAAGGGATAGCTTTAGTTCCGGAAGGAAGAAGGGTTTTTGCAGACTTAACTGTACTTGAAAACCTGAAGATAGGTGCTTACTCAAGAAAAGACAAAAAAGAAATTTCAGAAGATCTTGAAAATGTATATGCACTTTTTCCAAGATTAAAAGAAAGAAGCTGGCAGACAGCAGGTACTCTTTCAGGGGGAGAACAGCAAATGCTTGCAATTGGGAGAGCTCTTATGTCCAGACCAAAGCTGATAATGATGGATGAGCCTTCTTTAGGACTTGCACCTATAATTGTAAAAGAGCTTTTTGGAATAATACAAAGAATAAATAAGCAAGGAATGACAGTTCTGCTTATAGAACAAAATGCCAATGCTGCTCTTAAAATAGCTGATGTAGGCTATATAATGGAAACTGGTAAAATAACTTTAAAAGGTTCCGGTAAGGAGCTGCTGAACAATGAAGAAATAAAAGCAGCATATCTTGGGGCAACCGTAAAATAGTTTTTTTATAAATACCCCAGGGGTGGTTCTAGTATTTGGAGCTGCCCCTGGGGTATTTATTATAGATGAAATTATTATGATATAATGGATAAAAAAAGGGAGGGTAAACCAATGAGTGATAAAAATATTAATTTAGATGGATTAGATGGTAAGGGAGTTTGGGAAGAACTATATAATAAAGAATTAAACAGCAAGAAAAATATATTGGAGTATATAGAGATTACAAAGGTTCTTAAAAATGGGGATATTACTGATGAACAGCTTCAGGATGTATATAATTTTATCTATAATTCTATTGAGATACTGAATAATATTAAGGTTAATACCAGCATGTATTTAAAAAACCAGCTTAAGGCACAGCTGGGCAAGTATGTTAAGGAAAAAGACCCGAAGGACATTAATTATTTTATAGAATTTTTTAAAGAAGCATATCCGGCAAATTCTAGAAAAAAAGATTTTACATGGGTACTTATGGATATCAATAAAATTACAGAGGAACAAATATGGACTACATTAACATATATTAATGCCTGGTGCATGAAGGATAACAGACTTAATGAAAACCAAAAAAAAGATATTATTAAGATGCTTGATAAGCTAATAAATAAAAAAAATATAAAATATATTAACAGGGTTAAAAGCTTAGATAAGCTTCTTAGAATTTTAAATGTAAAAATTATTGCTGTTAATGATGGATATAAGGTTAAAAGAATATAAAAAAATGAAACGTGGTTCATTTAAATGTGGACCACGTTTTTATCGTATAGTATAGTGACGAAGTCACTTTTTTATTTAGTATTTTAAAACTTTTAGTGATGAAAATTCTCCTTTGTTGGAATTTATATATTCCTGGATATATGATTCGGGGGAGCATAAGTGACCCTTTCCTTTTGAAATATGATAAATAATTGAAGAATTATTTATAGCAGCCTTCAGGTTATGTTCTATAGAAATAACGGTTATGCCTTTAACTTTATTCAGGTTACTGATTATAGAATAAATCTCATCCTGACTGGGTATGTCTACACCAGTTGATGGCTCATCAAGTATCAGTAAATCAGGATTGCCAATGAGGGCTCTGGCAATGAATATTTTTTGGCATTGTCCTCCTGATAAATTGCCTATAAGGGAATCTTTATACTTTAGCATATCAATCATTTCCAAGCTTTTTAAAACAATATCCTTGTCTTTTATTTTTAAAAGCTTACTGTAAGTAGTAAGCATTTCGTAGACTGTAATAGGAAATTGAGAATTTATAAAGTCAGATTTCTGAGGTACATATCCGATTCTTTCTGAAGATACGGTTATGCTTCCTTTGCTTGGGGATAGAATATTTAAAATCAATTTTATCAAAGTGCTTTTCCCGCAGCCGTTATCCCCTAAAATAGACATATATTCACCATTTTTTATGGTTAAATTAATGTCGTTGAGAATATATGGCTCAGCATTATTATAGGAAAAAAATAAGTTTTTAATCTCAATCATAAGTATCCTCCTAATATGTATATAAATATATTATAAATTTGAATGCAAATTATTTGCAACAAGTAAATTAAAGATTTCAAAAAAACTTAAAAAAAGGTTGAAAAGGGTAAAATTACCATATAATATATAGGAAGAAGCATAAATTCTGGTAGATTACCAATGAAGTATAAATTAAATAGGAGTGGATGATGCATGAAAATAGCAGTAGCAGTAGGCCATACCCTAAATGGAGAAGATCATGGAGTCGTGAGCCTGTTAGATGAAAGTGTATGCACAAGAGAAATAGGGGAAAAAGTAAAATCTTATTTGGAGATTTTAGGAAATGAAGTGGTACTGTGCAGGATTGACAGGGCTTCATCTGTTGATGAAAGTTTAAGGCATAGGGTTAATTTGGCGAACAGGGAAAACGTTGAGTTGTTTTTAGAAATACACCTTAATTCTGGCGGAGAAGAAGGCGTTGAGACATATATCGCAAATACAGGAGGCAAGGCTGAAGGGTATGCGAATAATGTGCAAAAAGCCATGGCTGGAGTCGGGTACAAGGATAGAGGTGTTAAGGTTGCTAATTCATATGTTATTAAGTATACAAATGCCCCTGCTATTTTAATAGAATGCGGTTTTGTTGATAATGAAAATGATGTTAAAAGATATAATCCCCAATTAATAGGAAAAGCTATAGTGAAGGGAATTACTGGACAAGTAGTTAAGGACAGTCTTGTAACTACAACCCACGCAGATAGTGCTTATAAGTATAATGCTGTAGTTATCAATCATTGGTTTTACGGGAGACTGGAAGATGGAACTGTAGAGGAAGGTCAAAGAGTTGATATTGGGGATAAAATTAAGGTGTTAGATATATCTTACAGCAGGCAGTTAGCCTTGGTGGAATATCCTACAAGCACTGGAACAAGGGAAACTTATATAAAGAATACTACAAGCAATATAAAATATTTGAATGATTCTTATTTTATAGAGGGTTATAAAGATGTATATGACAGGTTTAGCGGAAACAGAATAGGAAGCATATCAAATGAAGAGGTAATAGTACTTGAATATTTAGGTGAAAAGATTAATGTTGCATATTCCACAGATAAGGGTTCCTGGACAAAAAGCGGAGTAATTAATAAGTAGTTTTTATTAGTTAGATTTTTGAAGGGGATTCTTAATATATGCCAGCCTTTCTTATTATGAAAGGCTGGCAATTTTATCATGTTTTCTATAAAACTAAAAAATATGGTATAATTATAATCATGTAGATAATTAGAAGAAAGTATAAGTTGACATAAATGAAGTTAGGTTGTAAAATTTGTGATGGTGCACTAGGGGAGCGTATAAGCTGAGATGAAATTATTCAGACCCTTTAAACCTGCACTGGGTAATGCCAGCGAAGGGAAGTGAAGAGATAAGTATAACTTTGTATAAGGCTTTATCTGTTACTCTTTTCAATGGTATCGGGAATACTGGTTGAAAGGAGTTTTTTTATCATGAAAGCATTAGAAATTGATGATTTATATTTCAAATATGAGAATTCAGATAAGATGATAACAGATGGTCTTTCATTAAGCATAAATAAAAATGAGTTTGTAACAATAATTGCTCCAAGCGGAACTGGTAAAAGCACTCTTTTCAGATTGATTTTAGGTTTACTGGAACCAACTCAGGGAATAATAAAGGTGGAAAGTGATGGCGACCACAGCAGTATAATAGGGTATATGCCTCAAAGAGATTGCCTGATGCCTTGGAGAACTGTGCTGGATAATACATCCATCGGCCTTGAACTTAATGGTTTTAGCAAAAAAGAAGCGAGGAAAAAAGCGGCATCATATTTTGGAAGTTTTAATCTTTCAGGTACAGAAAGAATGTATCCACATGAGCTATCAGGAGGTATGAGGCAGAGAGCATCTTTTTTAAGAGCTATTGTCAATAATCCATCATTGCTGTTATTGGATGAGCCTTTTTCTTCATTGGATGCACTTACAAGACGAAAGATGCAGACATGGCTTCTATCACTTTGTCAAAAAGAAAAAAATACTGTTTTTATGATAACCCATGATATTGAGGAAGCATTGCTTTTGTCTGACAGGATTTTAATCTGTACAGAAGTTCCATATAGAAATTTGAAGTCAATTGAAGTAAACATTAAAAGGCCAAGAAACTATGAAACTACACTTACCGGTAAATTCACGGATTTAAAAAGAGAAATAATAAATATTCTTGACAGCCTGGATGAAAAGAAGGAGGGAAAATAAAATGGGCAAGATAAAAACCAATTTATTCTCCTTGACAGTTATTGTAATAATTTCGTTATTATGGGAATTTTTAGTGCCATACATAGGAATACCTGATTTTATCCTGCCAAGATTTTCAAATATTCTTATCACTCTTTGGAAACAAAAATACTTATTGTACAACCATTCTTTAACAACTTTATGGGAAGCGATACTTGGACTTGTCATATCTGTAGTTGTTGGCATTTTATGCGCTTTTTCCATATATTCATGGAAGGGTGTAAGAAGGACATTATATCCAGTTATAATATTTTCTCAGACAATCCCTATAGTGGCATTGTCTCCTATCATGGTCATGTGGTTTGGATATACCATATGGGCTAAAGTTGCAGTTGTGATATTGTTCTGTTTTTTCCCTATAGTAGTAAGTACGTTGGATGGATTAAACAGTGTTGACAGGGATTTGGATGATGTTCTGAAGGCGCTGGGGGGAAAGAGAATACAGATATTCTTTAAACTTCACATACCCTCAGTTCTTCCTAATTTTCTCAGCAGTTTTAAGATAGCCGCTACTTACAGCATTGCTGGTGCTACAATAGGAGAGTGGCTGGGAGCGGAGAAAGGGCTTGGAATTTATGTGAAGAGGGCGGCAGGAATGCTTCAGTCAGATTCAGTTTTTGCAGGAGTTCTTGTTTTGTCCTTTCTAGGAATAATGCTATTTGGCGTAGGAGTTTTTCTGGAAAGGATTTTATTAAAATATAGAAGAACAAAGGAGAGATATCATGAAATTAAAAAAAGTTAGTTTAGTTCTAGCTATGGCTATGCTTTTCAGTATTGCAATGACTGCTTGTGGAAGGAAGGAACCAAAGGAACTGAAAGAAGTTACGGTTCTGTTGGACTGGTATCCTAATGCAGTACATTCATTTCTGTATGCTGCTGAAGAACAGGGGTATTTTAAGGAAGAGGGCTTAAAGGTTAAGTTTATAACACCTGCAGGCACCGATGATGGAATTAAGATGGTGGCAGCTGATAAAGCTGATTTTGCCATAAGCTATCCCAAACAAGTGATATTGGCACGTGGAGAAAACATTCCTGTGAAGTCTGTGGGAGCAATTGTGAGAAGTGCCCTGAACCAGCTTATGGTTCGCAAAGACTCAGGAGTAAAAACTTTAAAGGACTTAGAAGGAAAGAAAGTTGGATACCCTTCATTTGATATCGATAAAGAAACTGTAATTACAATGGTTAAAGAGGCAGGCGGAGATCCATCAAAAATTAATTTTGTCGATGTAGGTTATGATTTGATGCCTGCAATTGAAACAAAAAGGGTTGATGCAATAATAGGCGGGTACATAAATCATGAGAAGATTTTACTGGAAAAAGATGGAGTTGAATTGATCACTTTCAATCCTGTAGATTATGGAGTTCCAGATAATTATGAACTGGCTTTTATTGCCAGTGATAATGCAATTAAAAATAACAATGATAAAATACAAGCTTTTCTAAAAGCGGCAAAAAAGGGATTTGAGTACACAAAAAGTAATCCCGATAAAGCACTGGATTTAGTGCTGAAAACTCAGGATGAGAATTTTCCTCTGGTACCAGAAGTTGAAAAAGAGAGTATGCAAATATTGTTGCCTCTTATGGAAGATAAGAACGGAAAATTTTTAAGCCAGGAAGAATCTAACTGGAGCAGCTATGCTGATTGGTTAGTGGGAAAAGGAATATTGAAAGCTAAAATTGACATTAATGAAGCATTTCAAAATGTATTGAAGTAATTTTAATACTCTTTCAGGAAATTATTTATAAGAGGTGTTGTATCTTTTAAGGATATGACACTTCTTTTTATTATATATGAAAGTACATTCTTCTTTTTAGGGAAAATTGAATAAAAATATTCAATTGAGGAAATTATTAAAAAATATTTTTATTTTACATAAAATATGTCGTAAAATTGCATGCTTTCATATTTGATTATAGTATATACAAGGTGTATTATGAAGGTGTAAAGAACTATATTAAAAAATGGGAGGGATTTTTATGTTAGAAATGATACCTTTTGGAAAAAGTGGTCTAAAAATTAAAGACGACATATTTTCACCATTTTTTAAAGACTTCTTTGATGAGGATTTTCTTGCATCAATGAATAATGTTGGTGGAAACTTCAAGGTAGACCTTAAGGAAACAGACGACAAATATCTCATAGAAGCTGATTTGCCAGGAGTAAAAAAAGAAGACATAAAAGTAGATATAAAAGATAACTACCTGGTGATAAATGCCAAGAGGGAAGAGTCCAAAGAAGATAAAAAAGAAAATTACGTAAGGCGCGAAAAACATTATGGGGAGTTTACACGAAGCTTCTATGTAGATAATATCGATGAAAATACTATCGATGCTGCATTCAAGGATGGAGTCTTAAAGATAACTCTTCAAAAGCTGGCTAAAGGAAAAGAAGAAACAAAAAAAATAGAAGTTAAATAGAATTTCAGGTGCAGCTTGTATGGCTGCACTTTCTTTACTCTTTAGCAAATTATAAAATTTATGGATAGTGACATCTGCTTACAATCGCCTTGATGATTTTTTTATTTTAAAATAAAGCAATAGCGAATTTTTCGGGGGATATCAGGGATACTGTTGTAAACTTGGGAGGATAAAGAAAGGCAGAGGTAACAGGAGCTTAAGCAAAAGAGATAAAGACCATAGCTTCTGGCAGTGAAATGAAAGGATTGAAGAAAAAAACTATATCCAATATATATGATAAGATATAAAGTGAGTAAACAACCAATTTTATTTTGCAGATACATATAATATAATAATAATTTTAGAAGAATAGGTGGAAAAAATGAAGATATTTATTGGCAGGCAGCCAATATTTGATAAAAATAATAATGTGATATCATATGAGCTTTTATTCAGGGGCAGCATGGAAAATAAATTCAATGCATACGATGGTGATACGGCAACATTAAAGGTATTAGAAAGTGCATTCCACACAATGGGTATAGATGCAGTAACAGAAGGGAAAAAGGCATTTATTAATTTTACTGAGGGAATTTTAAAAAAAGATATTCTTTCCAGTAATTATTCGGAAAATCTTGTGGTAGAGATTCTTGAAACAGTAGAGCCTACTGAGGAAATAGTAGGTGTATGTAAAAGACTGAAGTCACAAGGTTTTACAATAGCATTGGATGATTTTGTTTATAATGATAAATATAGGCCTTTATTAAAGTATACAGATATTATAAAAGTTGATTTTAAAATGACCAAAGGGATTGAGAGAAAAAAATTATGGAAAATATCCAGGATTCTAACATAAAGTTTCTTGCTGAAAAGATTGAAACACAGGAAGAATATTGTGAGGCAAAACAATTAGGTTACAATTATTTTCAAGGTTATTATCTAAGTAAGCCGCAAATATTAGTGGGATATGAACCAGTAAGCTTGAAAAAAAATTAATTTCTGTTTCAGGGGATATTATCTTTTAAGGGTATCGTGTTCACTACCGGTTGTTGCACCTATTGTAAGATATGAGGATAACTTGTTTTTAGATGGAGCATTAAGTGACCCATTACCTATAGAAAGAGCGATGAAGGATGGATTTGAGAAATTTTTAATTGTTTTTACAAGAAACTCAGGTTACAGGAAACCACAATCGAAAGTATCTCTTTTTATGAAGTATAGGTATAGAAAGTATCCCAATTTACTCAAGCTCCTTGAAAAACGAAGTGAAACATATAACAGGCAGCTGGAATTAATTGAAACTCTTGAAAGGCAAGGGAAGGCTAAGGTATTAAGGCCAAGCCAAAGGCTTCAGGTGGAGAGCATTACAAAGGATAAGAAAAAGCTGTTGAATCTATATTATTTAGGATATAGTGATTGTAAAAAAATATTTTAATTGCTGATTTTTTTGAATATTTTTCTTTAGGATGGACATAATCCCAATAGAGGTGAGATTATGTATAGTAAGAAGAGAGTCATTACTTTAGTCCTTACAGCAATTATTTTTTTTATAGGAGTTTTTATTTTAAGTTATAATTTAACTTCAAAATATATAGAAATAACTACTGCAGCTGAAAAAAGCAGAGCTGAGCAGCAAAAAGATGAGGAACGTCAAAAGAATGGACTTAAGGACACTGTAAGAATAATATTAAAAGATAAGGACAAGGTAGTTAAATCATTGACGTTAAAAGAATATAAAAGTGAAAATAATATTCAGGGAAATTTGGACAAAGATATTTTGCTGGAAAACCTCAAAGTTTTAAATTATTCATTGGAAACAGAAAATGATGATCTGATGGTTTTCAACAGATACAATGTTTCGAAGCTTATTCCCAACAAGTATTATCTAGGGGAAAAGGACGGGTACTTCGCTATATACAAGGTGGATTCAGAAGGGAATCCAACAATAGAAAATGAAACGGAAGATGTTTTCAGAAATTTCAAAAAGGTATCCCAGCTCAATGAAACAGACAGGGTAAAAATATCAAACTTTGTATTTTCATTTACAACTAAGGAAGAAGCAGAGGAAAAATTAACTGAATTCATTTCATAAAAAGTTGATAAATAGAAAAGCCTTTCATTCAGGCTTTTCTATTTTTATAGTATAGGAAAGTGTATTCTTTCCTATACTATAAAAATGCAAGGGGTGCAGGGGAAGTTATGTTCCCCGCCGTCAGGGGACGGGCATAAAGATTAATAATCTTTATGTGCCTGCAGAGCCCTGCCCAGAGGTCTCAGACACGAAGTGTCGTCGAAGGGTTAAAGACCTAAATGGTCTTTAACGGGCTTAGCCCAGGCCGGCACGGACGGTGGGTTCCCTAGCGAAAGTGGCGTTAGCCACTCTTTTTGTCTTCAGATATTTTTTAAAAATAATTTGCAGATTGAAAAACCTTATGATAAATGTTAAAGTATAATTTAGGTTTTATCATCGAGGTGATTTTATGTACGATTATATAAAAGGAATTTACAAAGGATTTAATAAGGAGTATATCATTATTGATAATAATGGTATCGGATATAGAGTATATACTTCAGGAAATACCATTGCAAAGCTTCCCAGGATTGAAGATCAGGTGCTGATTTATATACAGCAGATTGTAAGGGAAGATTTTATAGGGTTATATGGATTTATTACGCGAGAGGAACTTGATATGTTCAATTTGCTTCTGACAATCAGCGGAGTAGGTGCAAAGGCAGCACTCTCCCTTCTTTCCATAAGTTCAGTCAATAACCTGAAATATGCAATAATGGCTCAGGATGAAAGTAATATAACAAGGGCTCCGGGAATAGGTAAAAAAACAGCACAAAGAATAATACTGGAATTAAAGGATAAACTTAAGCCAGATGAACTGGTACAAGGTGTTGAAAAAACTCAAATTCATGATGATTACTCCAATAATATAGAGGAATCATTAAATGCCTTGATGGCTTTAGGATATACTGAAAAGGAATCTAAGAATGCAGTAGCTAAGGCAGATAAGCAACAGACGGTAGAAAAAATAATTAAAGAATGTCTTAGAAATTTGATGAGGTAGGTGATAGATTATGGAGGAAAGAATAATTACAACATCAAAAACTGAAGAAGATATTCAATCAGAATACAGCTTGAGACCCCAGAAAATCAGCGAATACATAGGACAAGAAAAAGTTAAGGAAAAAATGAATATTTTTATAAAGGCGGCAAAAAAAAGAAAAGAGTCTTTAGACCACGTTCTTTTATATGGACCTCCTGGACTTGGGAAAACAACTCTTGCAAACATAATTGCAAAAGAAATGGGAGGAGAGTTGAAAATAACTTCAGGTCCTGCCATTGAAAGGGCGGGGGATCTCGCTGCAATTCTTACGTCACTAAATGAATTTGATGTTTTGTTTATTGATGAAATCCACAGATTAAACAGGAGTGTAGAGGAGATATTATATCCTGCAATGGAAGATTATGCACTAGACATAGTTATAGGAAAAGGTGCTGCAGCCAAGTCTATAAGGTTGGATTTGCCTAAGTTCACATTGCTGGGAGCCACAACAAGGATCGGAATGCTTTCAGCTCCGCTCAGAGACAGATTTGGAGTATTAGCTTCCATGGAGTACTATACCAGTGAGGAACTGAAAGAAATAGTCGTAAGAAGCTCATATATACTTGGATGCGATATAGATTATGAAGCAGCTTATGAAATAGCAAGAAGATCAAGAGGAACTCCCCGAATTGCAAACAGATTGCTGAAAAGGGTAAGAGATTTTTCTGAAGTTAAGGATCATAAAATTATAAGTCTCCAGGATGCTAAAGAGGCTTTGGAACTCCTTGAAGTTGACGGAGAAGGATTTGACAGGGTTGACAATAAGATATTGGAAGCTATAATCGATAATTTCTCCGGTGGCCCGGTTGGAATAGAAACTTTGTCATACTTTGTAGGGGAAGAACTTGGAACAATTGAAGATGTTTATGAACCATACCTGCTCCAAAGGGGATTCATAGTAAGAACTCCAAGAGGAAGAATGGCCACTGATAAAACTTACATGCATCTGGGAAGAAAAAGGCCCAATAACAATATTGAAAATCAAACTAAATTTTTTGACTAAAGAAGGTGTACAAAATGAGAGCAGAGGATTTTTATTTTCATTTACCGGAAGAATTGATTGCACAGCATCCGCTAGAGGAAAGAACAAACTCAAGGTTGATGGTATTAAACAGGAAAAACGGAGAGATAAGACATAAACATTTTTATGATATACTTGATTATCTAAACCCAGGAGATACTTTGGTGTTAAATGATACAAGAGTAATTCCTGCAAGGCTCATAGGTGAAAAGGAAGGAACAGGCGGAAAAATTGAATTGCTTTTACTTAAAAGAACGGGGGATGATCTTTGGGAATGCCTTTCAAAGCCAGGGAAAAAGGCTAAACCAAAAGCAAGATTCTCCTTTGGAGAGGGCAAACTTATAGGAGAGATACAAGAGGTTTTGGAAAATGGAAACAGAATCGTGAAGTTTTCGTATGATGGACTTTTTGAAAATGTACTGGATGAATTAGGACAGATGCCGCTGCCACCATATATTCATGAAATCCTTGAAGATAGAGAAAGATATCAGACGGTATATTCAAGGAAAAAGGGCTCTGCTGCTGCTCCGACAGCAGGGTTGCATTTCACTCAACAATTATTGGAAGAAATAAAGAAAAAAGGAGTCAACATAGCATATCTGACTCTCCATGTAGGATTGGGAACCTTCAGGCCAGTAAAGGTTGAAAACATTGAAGAACATGACATGCACTCTGAATTTTATATAATTTCAAGGGAAAATGCTGAGATTATAAATGAAACAAAGAGAAGGGGGAATCGAGTTATTCCAGTAGGAACAACTTCCACCAGAACATTGGAGACTGTAGGAGATAAGAATGGAATGGTAAAAGAATCTTCAGGATGGACAAATATTTTCATCTATCCTGGGTATAAATTTAAAGTGGCAGACGCTTTAATTACAAATTTTCACCTTCCTGAATCTACATTAATTATGTTGGTTTCAGCTTTAGCCGGACAAAAAGAGGTTATGAAGGCTTATAATGAAGCTGTTAAAGAAAAATATAGATTTTTCTCTTTCGGAGATGCTATGTTAATAATATAAGTTGTAAAAAGGAGAATATAAGTGGAAAAAAGATATACATTATTAAAGAAAGATGGAAAGGCGCGAAGAGGAAGGTTTGTTACTCCTCATGGTGTTATAGAAACTCCTGTTTTTATGAACGTAGGCACTTTGGCAGCTATAAAAGGGGCAGTTTCATCCCTGGATTTAATTGATATAGGTTGTCAGGTAGAATTATCAAACACATATCATCTGCACCTGAGACCAGGAGATAAGGTTGTAAAGAAAATGGGAGGATTACATAAGTTCATGAATTGGAAAAGACCAATATTGACCGATTCAGGTGGATTTCAGGTATTTTCCCTGGCCTCTATGAGAAAAATAAAGGAAGAGGGAGTTTATTTCAACTCACACTTAGATGGAAGAAAAATATTCATGGGGCCTGAGGAAAGTATGCAGATACAGAGTAATTTAGGATCAACAATAGCAATGGCTTTTGATGAGTGTATAGAAAATCCGGCGCCTAGAAAATATGTAATTGATTCTGTTCAGAGAACGACCAGGTGGCTTGAAAGATGTAAAGCGGAAATGGATAGGTTAAATTCCCTTGAGGACACTATAAATAAAGAACAGATGCTTTTTGGAATTAACCAGGGGGGCGTTTATGAGGATATTAGAATAGAACATGCAAAAGAAATCAGTAAAATGGACTTGGACGGATATGCTATCGGTGGTCTTGCAGTAGGAGAAACCCATGAGGAAATGTACAGGGTATTGGATGCTGTATTACCGCATTTGCCTGAGGATAAACCGAGATATCTTATGGGAGTCGGGCTTCCAAGCAATATTTTAGAGGCAGTGGAAAGAGGAGTAGACTTCTTTGACTGCGTATTACCGGCAAGAAACGGAAGACATGGGCATGTATTCACTAAATTTGGTAAAATAAATATAATGAACGCTAAGTTCGAGCTGGATGAAGCCCCTATTGATGAGGGATGTCAATGCCCTACATGCAGAAATTATACCAGGGCGTATATCAGGCATTTGTTTAAGGCAAAGGAAATGCTTGCAATGAGGCTATGTGTTCTCCATAATTTATATTTTTATAACAAATTAATGGAGGACATAAGGGCAGCTATTGATGGAGGATATTTTAAGGAATTCAAGGAAGAAAAATTAAAAAGCTGGGGCGGAAGAGCTTAAGGAGGAACAGTAGAAATGCAGGCAGGAACATTGCAGATAATTTCATTGGTACTGATTTTTGTGATTTTTTACGGATTCTTATTAATTCCTGAAAGAAAAAAAAGAAAAAATTATAGCAATATGCTGGCTTCCATCAAAGAAGGCGACAAGGTTATGACCAGAGGCGGCATAATAGGCAGAATTGTTAAAATGGATGAGGAAACAGTTGTAATTGAAACTGAGCCTGACAAAGTGAAACTGACGTTCACTAAACAAGGTATATTGAATTTGCTCATTGGAGACATAGAAAAGTAATAACCAGCCCCCTTGTATTCATATATTATAAGTGAATATAAGGGGGTGAATTTATATTGTCAGAAATTCTCATAAATTCATGGAAAGGGCTTATAAGAGCATTGGCGTTAACGGTATTTCTTCTAATGGCATTGGCTTCAATTATGGGTTTTTTGGATTTGTCTCAGAAAAATCTCTATGTCACTTACATAGTGATAACTTGTATAAGTATAGTTTTTGGGGGAATCTACGCTGCAAGAAAAAATGAATCAAAGGGATGGCTTGTAGGTCTTTTGGTGGCATTGCTTTACTACTTTCTTATCGGGATTATATCATCAATTGCAATAGGAAAAATTGAATTTACAAACTTTGATGGTTACAGATTAGTTTTTGCTGTGGCAATTGGTATGTTATCGGGAATGCTTGGAATAAATATATAAAAAATCTTTATATGGAACATTAAATATGCTATAATCAATGAGTAATTGTATCGGAATGGAGGAATATATGATGAAACATATTAAAACACTAAATAGTTCTAACCTTAAAAATAGCTTATGCAAACCAGGCTGTAAGGAATGTGCAAATTCATGCCAATCAGCATGTAAGACTTCTTGTACAGTTGCTAACTTAGCTTGTGAAAACTAATTTAAACAAAGTAGGTGGCAGTAACTAAAGTTACTGCCATATTTCAGTAAGGAGGGAAAATTATTGAGTTTAATTCACAAATTTGCTCAAGATGGAGAATATTATTTAATCGATGTTAATTCAGGAAGTCTTCATGTAATAGACAAACTGATTTATGATATATTAATTGATATGGATAAATTGGCACCAATTGAGGAATTAATAGAAAAATTTAACGGAATATATTCAAAAGAAGAAATTAAAGAAGCCTACGATGATCTGGAAGAACTTGTAAGGGAAGAGATGCTGTACTCTGAGGATTATTATGAAGAAATTGCCTTAAAAGATGAACAGGAAGATTATATAAAGGCTCTGTGTCTGAATGTAGTGCACGATTGTAATCTGAAATGCAAATACTGTTTTGCTGAAGAAGGTGAATATAAAGGCTCAAGAAAGCCTATGAGTGCTGAAACAGGAAAAAGAGCAATTGATTTTGTAATCAAGAAATCAGGGCCAAGAAAAAATATTGAAGTGGATTTGTTCGGAGGCGAACCTTTGATGGTTTTCAATACTATTAAAGAGATTGTTGATTATGCAAGAGAACAGGAAAAAATCTTCAATAAAAATATCAGATTTACAATGACAACAAATGCGACTCTTTTAAATGAAGAAATTATGGAATATTTGGATAAAAATATGGGGAATATAATATTATCCATAGATGGAAGACCGGAAGTAAATGATGCTGTAAGAATAAGAAAAGATGGTTCAGGAAGCTATTCAAGAATATTGCCGAAGATAAAAGACATGGTGAGCAGAAGAGATAAATCCAAGCAGTATTATGTAAGGGGAACATTTACAAGAAATAACACTGATTTCTATCAGGATGTCATGTCACTGGTAAATGAAGGCTTCAGGGAAATATCTATTGAACCGGTAGTGCTTCCTGAGGACAATCTTCTTTCACTAAGAAAAGAGGATTTGCCAAAAGTTTTCGAGCAGTATGATTTGCTGTATAAAGAAATGCTAAGGAGACATAATGAAGGGGATGAATTTAAATTCTATCATTTTAATATAGATTTAAATGGCGGCCCTTGTGTTTATAAAAGAATATCTGGATGCGGAGCAGGCTTCGAATATGTAGCTGTAACACCAGATGGAGAAGTTTATCCATGTCATCAATTTGTAGGAAATAAGGATTTCTTACTTGGAAATATATCTGATGGGAACCTGGATAAAAAGATAGCAATGGAATTCAAACAGGCGAACATATACAGAAAGCCTGTGTGCAGGAAATGCTGGGCAAGATTTTACTGCAGCGGAGGATGCCAGGCAAATAACTTTAATTTTAATGGAGACATACATATTCCATATGAATTAGGGTGTGAAATGCAGAAGAAGAGAATAGAATGTGCAATTGCACTTAAAGCTAAGACTTCAGGGGTATAACAGATATTTCCCCGGGGGTCTTGTACGGTGAATTATCAGCAAATTAAAATATGGGGGGGAGAAAAATGAAGACAAAAGGAAAAAGCTCAATATTATTCATTTTGGCAGTTGGACTTATACTTTTATTTACCTATGTAGGCTTTTATGGCGCAGAAGCTTTTGGGTATAAATACAAAAGTTTCAATGAGGCAATAACTAAGGGTTTGGATTTGCAGGGTGGAGTTTCAGTGCTTATGGAAATCCAGGAAAGCAATGTTACAAAAGACGACCTGGACAAAACAAAGGAACTTTTATCCCTGAGAGTCAATAAGGTCGGGGTGGCTGAAACAGTTGTAAGTACCGAGGGAAGCAACAGGATCAGGATTGACATACCAGGACAGTACGATTCGAAAAATATAGTAGACAGTCTTCAGAAAACAGGTGAGCTTAAGTTCGTAGCACCAAATGAAGCCAAGGATGTCATTTTGACAGGAAAAGATGTGAAAAAAGCCACTGCTTATTCTGATTCTTCAAACAGCAATCAGCCTGTAGTGGGATTGGAACTTACTGATGAAGGAAAGACTAAATTTGCAGAGGCAACTCAGAAGTATTTAAATCAGCAGATATCAATTTATATGGATGAAGAATTGCTGACAAGTCCTAGAGTTGATAGTGTAATTAACAATGGAGAAGCTAAAATCACTGGAATCACCAGTTTTGATGAAGCTAAAAAGATTGCAGGCATTATAAATGCCGGAGCTCTTCCTGTATCTGTCAAAGTGGCTTCTATCAATACTGTAGGAGCTCAATTGGGAGCCGCAGCACTTCCGAATGTAATCACTGCTGCATTTATAGGATTTGCATTAATATTTCTTCTTATGGTTATGTACTACAGGGTTCCTGGAATCCTTGCATGTGTTGCACTACTGCTGTACATTTTTCTTGTGCTGACATGTTTTGCATCTATAAAAGCTACCCTTACACTGCCAGGAATAGCCGGGTTCCTGCTTACAATAGGAATGGCGGTGGATGCTAATGTACTGATTTTTGAAAGAACAAGAGAGGAACTGAAAAAGGGAAAATCCGTAAAGAGTTCAATTCACGAAGGATTTGAACATGCAATGTCTTCAATAGTTGATTCTAACATCACTACATCTATAGCAGCTCTGGTTCTGTATTTCATGGGATCAGGATCTGTAAAAGGTTTTGCTACCACACTCTTGATTGGTATTGTGGTATCCATGTTCACTGCAATATTTGTTACGAGATTACTGGTAAATCTTGCTGCAAACATGGGGCTTTTAAACAACCTATGGTGCTTCAGGGTAAAAAGGGGGGAGTAGCAATATGCTTAAGATTATAGAAAAAACAAAGATATGGTTCTCAATTTCATTAATAATAATGGCAATAGGCGCTGGTTTTATGGTGTACAGAGGCGGATTGAATTTAGGACTGGACTTTATAGGGGGAACTCAGTTAGATATAAAGATGCCAAAGGACTTTTCAAAAAGCGATGTAGATGCTCTTGTAAAAAAGTATGCTGATGATGCTGTTATTAATACAGTAGAGGATACGACTAACGCTTCTGCAGATCAGGTTCAAGTTGAAATTAAATCGAAAAGTTTAGATTCTGCAAAGGTTTCTGATATGGTGAATGAGCTGAAATCGAAATATTCACTTGATGATAGCGCGTTGGTTTCTCATACTGAAATAGGACCTTCAATAGGAAGTGAACTGACAACCGGAGCCATCAAGGCTTTAGTTGTAGCAGTAATTGCAATGCTTTTATATATTGCGATAAGATTTGAATTCAAATTTGGAGTTTCAGCCATTGTAGCATTATTTCATGATGTACTAATAACATTGTCTATATATTCAATATTTAATATTCCATTGAATTCACCGTTTATTGCAGCTATACTCACTATAATAGGATATTCTATAAATGATACTATAGTAATTTTTGACAGAATAAGAGAAAATCAAAAAAATATGAGGGGAGTTCCTGCTACAGCAATTGCAGATATCAGTGTAACTCAGACCTTTACCAGATCAATAAATACTACATTGACTACGCTTTTAATTACAACAGCAGTTAATGTTCTTGTTCCCACAGTCAGAGAATTTACTTTTCCTTTAGTTGTAGGTATAGCTTGTGGAGCTTATTCATCTATTTTCATAGCAAGCCCTGTCTGGGTAATGTTAAAAAATAAAAAAGCTTCAAGATAATAAATTATAATGAAATTATTTCTGGTGTGATATTGTCGGGTAAAAAATCAACCTAATGCTTTCAATAATTTTAGGAATGGGATTTTTTTACCTGACTTTTTCACATTTTATACATAAGCAATATTTTTAAATTCTCGTAAAAATATTTGTAAAAACTCACAATATAATTTATAATATAGTTGTTTTCTATGAATATGGAGGAGTAATATGATGAGCAAGCAATGGGAGAAAATATATCGCCCAAAATATATATCTGGTTACAATCCTTTTATAATTAAAAATATGAATAAAGCCATTGAAAAAGTGGTTAATGCAATAAATTTACGTAAAAAGATAGTAATATATGGTTTATGTGATGTGGATGGTATATGTGCCTTATCTTCTCTGATTCTTTTATTGAAGTATTTAAATGGGGATGTTGAATATTGCATAGAAGATTATTCACATAAAAATCACTTGATTAAGGAAGAAGATATAAAAAACAGGATACATTTTTTGGGAGCTGACCTTCTTATAGCTGTAGGATGTAATTTTAAAAGTAAAAGAGAACTGGAACTTAGCAAGGCATTAGGAATAGAGACAATAATTATGGAGAATTCCAAGCCAGAATCTGTTCAGGATACAATATACATAAATCCAAATCAAACTGGATGTTCATATAGATACAAAAATTTATCAAATTCAGCCCTTACCTTCAAATTGATGCAGGCAATAGCTATTTACTATAATATGAACAGTATTAATAAATATTTGGATTTAATATTTATTGGAAGTGTTTATAAGAAAAGTGAAAAAAAAGGTGAAAATAAAGTTTTTCTGAATGAGGGGATATCTTATTTGAGAAAAACCAATAACTATGGATTAAGGGCAATTTTGGATTATTTAAAAATTGATTTTATTGAGAAACGCGATGTTGAAAGTATCATCAATCTATTGACACCTATGAATAATTCAGTCAGCGTAATGGATACTGCTAAAATAATTGTTGAACTTCTGATAACTTCTGATTTAGGAAGAGCAGCGCAAATTGTAAAGTATTTAAATTTTGAAAGAAAGAAACAAGTAGTAGGGGGAACATCATGAACTTAAAAGAAAAAATAAGAATAATAGAAGATTTCCCGAAGAAGGGTATCAGTTTTAAGGATGTAACAACATTAATTGAAGACGGGGAAAGTTTTAAATATTCTATTGATCATATAATAAAGTCAATTAAAGATAAGAATATCGATATTATAGTAGGACCTGAGGCAAGAGGTTTTATTTTCGGAGTTCCTGTTGCATATGCAATGGGTCTTGGGTTTGTTCCGGTTAGAAAAGCAGGAAAACTCCCTTGGGATACAGATAAAGTTGAGTATGATTTAGAATATGGTACAGATGCATTAGAAATTCATAAGAATGCAATTAAACCTGGTCAAAGGGTCGCAATTATAGATGATTTATTAGCTACGGGGGGAACTATAGCAGCTGTTGCAAAATTAGTAGAACAAGCTGGAGGAGAAGTAGTTTCACTGAATTTTTTAATTGAGCTTGAAGAGTTAAAGGGAAGAGATAAACTTAAAGGATATTCTGTTGACAGTATCTTAAAATACGATATTTAAATTCCTTGAAAAACAAAAATCAATAATATATAATAAGAATTAAGTATGGCTGGTATAAATACCAGCCTTTGCATTTAATTCTAGTATTTAGAGGAGAGTAATCCATATGCTTAAGGATTTAATGGAGATTATTAAGGTAAATGGTAATAATGTAGATACTGCATTAATTGATAAGGCTTATAAACTTGCAGCAGATGCCCATTCAGACCAGAAGAGGGAATCTGGTGAACCATATATAATACATCCGGTAGATGTAGCTTCTATTCTTGCAGAGATGGGGATGGATACTAATACAATAGTAGCTGGATTACTTCATGATGTAATTGAGGATACTACATACAGTTATTCTGATTTGGAAGAGTTATTCAATAAAGAAGTAGCTGACTTGGTAGAAGGGGTTACCAAGCTTGGAAAAATAAAATATAAGTCTAAGGAAGAGCAGCAGGCCGACAATGTAAGAAAAATGCTGCTGGCAATGGCAAATGATATAAGAGTAATAATAATAAAGCTTGCTGACAGGCTTCATAATATGAGAACCTTAAAATTTATGCCTGAAGAAAAACAAAAGGAAAAGGCAAAAGAAACATTGGATATCTATGCGCCGTTAGCTCATAGGCTTGGTATTTCAAAAATAAAATGGGAACTTGAGGACCTTTCTTTCAGATATTTGCATAAGCAGGAATATTACAATTTGGTACAGCAAATAGCTGAAAAAAGGAAGGAAAGGGAAGAATATATATCCAAAATCATGAAAGAGATTGAAGAGAAGCTCTCTTTAGCAGGGATAGAATCTGATATTGATGGAAGACCAAAACACTTTTATAGTATCTACAGAAAAATGATCAATCAAAATAAGAATATTGAACAGATATTTGACCTGACAGCGGTAAGAATATTGGTAAATTCAGTAAAGGATTGCTATGCGGCATTAGGGATAGTACATACAATATATAAACCTATTCCTGGAAGATTTAAGGATTATATTGCAATGCCCAAGCCTAATATGTATCAATCTTTACATACTACAGTTATTGGTCATCAAGGGAAAACCTTTGAAATACAGATCAGAACTTTTGAAATGCATAAAACTGCAGAATATGGTATAGCAGCCCACTGGAAATATAAAGAAGGTGAAGTGTCTAAAGGGGATAGTTTTGAACAAAAATTATCATGGTTAAGAGACATGCTTGAATGGGGAAAAGAAACTTCAGACGCTCAGGAATTTATGGAAGGTTTTAAAATAGATTTATTTTCGGATGAGATTTTTGTATTTACCCCTAAGGGAGTTGTTATTAACCTGCCTGCAAAGGCTACACCTATTGATTTCGCATATAAAATACATACGGATGTAGGAAATCGCTGTGTAGGGGCAAAAATAAACGGAAAAATGGTACCTTTGGATTATAATCTGAAAACTGGTCAAATTGTAGAAATCTTAACAAGCAGCAGTCCAAAAGGGCCTAATATTGCATGGTTAGGAATTGCAAAGAGCAACCAGGCAAAAAGTAAAATTAAACAGTGGTTTAAAAGAGCTCAGAGAGATGAAAATATATTAAAAGGGAAAGAACTGATTGAAAAGGAAGCTAAAAAGCAAACATTGGTTTTTTCTGAATTGGCAAAAGGGGAACTATTTGAAAAGTTATTAAAAAGATATAATTTGCATTCCCAGGAAGATATTTTCGCAGCAGTTGGTAATGGGACCGTATCGGCTTCTGTTGTCATATCAAGATTAAAAGAAGAAGAGCATGATGAAAAGGCTTTATTGGACAATGTAAATAAAAGCATAGAAGAAAGCAGCAATAAGACAGAAAAGAAATCAGAAAGTGACAAAGCCTACGGAATAACTGTCAAAGGGCTTAATAATCTTATGGTAAGATTTGCAAAGTGCTGTAACCCAGTGCCAGGTGACAGCATAATAGGTTATGTTACAAAAGGAAGAGGCGTCTCAATTCACAGAAGTGATTGTTCTAATGTTGCTGAACTTAAGGATAGTGAAGAAACCAGGATAGTCGATGTCAGCTGGGGAACATCAAAAGGGAAATCATACACTGCGGAAATTCAGGTTGAAGCAGATGATAGAATTGGTTTATTAGCTGATCTTATGCTGATTTTAAGTGAATCTAAAATTAAAATAAATGCAGTTAACGCTAAATCTCTAAAAGGAAATTCTTCAATAGTAAATATAAAGGTAAATATAGATAGCATTGAACAATTAAGGGATTTAATCAAGAAGATAAAAAAACAAAAAGGAATCGTTGATGTTTATAGAGTGAACAATTAAAGGATGTGCAGTAAATGAGGGCAGTAGTCCAAAGAGTTAAAAAAAGCAGTGTTAAGGTTCAGGGGAAAATCATCGGAGAAATAAAGGAAGGATTGAATATACTTGTAGGTGTCACTAAAGGGGATAGTGACGAGGATATTAAATATATCAGGGATAAGGTGGTAAATCTCAGGATTTTTTCTGACGAAAATGGCAAGATGAATTTATCCATAAAGGATGTCAAAGGGGAAATGCTTATAATTTCTCAGTTTACTTTGTATGGAGACTGCAGAAAAGGCAGAAGGCCAAGTTTTATAAATGCATTAGGAGGAGAAGAAGCTAATGTTATTTATGAAAAGTTGGTGGACTCTTTCAGGGAAGAAGGGTTGAAGGTAGAAACAGGAGAGTTTGGTGCAGACATGGAAGTGGAAATAATAAATGATGGGCCTGTTACTCTTATATTAGAAAGCAATAAAGATTTTTAGGAGGAACTTATGTTAATAAAAACTTTTTCGGTTGGAGACATTCAAGAAAACTGTTATTTAGTTATTGATGAAGATACAAAAGAAGCTTTTTTAGTGGACCCGGGTGATGAACCGGATTATCTTATAAAAGCAATAAATAATTCAGGGGCAGATTTAAAGTTTATATTGCTTACTCATGGACATTTTGACCATGTAGGAGCTGTTTCCAAATTAAAGCAAACATATAAAGTTCCTCATTTTATAAATAATAAGGAATCTGATTTGATGAATGGGAAATCATACGTTTTTGGGAAAATACCTGAGGTGGATGGATTTTTGGAGGATGGAGAAATTATTGACTTCGGAACCCATAAAATAAAATGTATAAGTACTCCAGGTCACAGTCCCGGAGGAATGTGTTTTCTTTTAGATAATGAACATCTGTTTTCAGGGGATACATTATTTTATTTAAGTGTAGGGAGATCCGACTTCCAGGGCGGCGATGCAGATACTTTAATAAGCAGCATAAGAAGAAAGTTGTTTGTTCTTGGAGATGATGTGACTGTATATCCAGGGCATGGTCCTAAAAGTTCTATATTAACTGAAAAAAGAGGAAACCCTTTTGTCAGATAGAGGAGAAATGATGGCTATTAACATAAACTTATCAGATGAAAGCTTCAGATATGATATCTATCAGATGTTTAACATTTTCTTTTCTTTAGATGACATTAAAATAAACAGGTCTGAAGAGTGGGACTATAAAATTGATGTGCAGGATTCATATATTGAAGTACAAACAAAAGATTTTTGTAAAAAGTTGAATTTGGAAGAAGATAAGAAAGAGTCTGTAAAAAGGGAACTTTTCAAGTTTTTAAGCGAATTGACCGGTGATTATTATCCATGGGGAACTTTAATTGGAATAAGACCAAGCAAAATAGCTCTTTCATTATTAAATGAAGGGAAAACAGAGGAAGAAGTAAGGGAGTATTTCAGTAAAAAATATCTTACCTCCCGGGAAAAAAGTGATTTGTGCATTGAGATTGCTCAAAGGGAAAAGTCTTTTGTAAATACCGAAAAAAATAAAATAAGTATTTATATCGGCATGGCCTTTTGTCCTACAAGATGCTTGTATTGTTCATTTGCATCAAATCCCATAGCTGGGGCTAAAAAGAAAGTAGGGCCGTATATTGAAGCATTGATTAAAGAAATAAATGCTGTAAGCAGCTATGTAAGTGAAAAGAAACTTACTGTCAATACAGTATATTTTGGAGGAGGAACTCCTACTGCAGTAAATAATGAAGAGTTTGATGGATTAATGGAAGAAATTTACGAAAGAATAGTAAAGCCATTTTCTCCTAAAGAATTTACTGTTGAATGTGGAAGACCTGATTCCATTACGGAAGAAAAACTTTTGGCAATGAAGAAATACAAGGTTCAAAGAATAAGCATAAACCCTCAGACCATGAATGATAAAACATTGAAGAATATAGGCAGAGGACATACAAGTGATGAGGTTAAGGAAAAGTTCTGCCTGGCCAGGAAGTTAGGTTTTGATAATATTAATATGGACATAATAGTAGGACTTCCAGGAGAAGGGATTGGTGAAATAGAGAATACTTTTAATGATATTAAAGAACTTAAGCCTGAGTCTCTGACAGTTCATGGGATGTCTATAAAAAGAGCTTCAAGATTATATGAGGAGCTTATACTTGGGAAAGAAACATATATGCCGAATCAGGATACATTAAATAAAATGTACAGAAGGACAAGAGATTTGGCTGAGGAATTAGATATGTTCCTATATTATATGTATAGGCAAAAAAATATGGCAGGCAATATGGAAAATATAGGATATTCATTGGCCGGCAAGGAATGCATATATAATATGCTTATGATAGAAGATACAGAAACAATAATTGCAATAGGCGCAGATGCTGTTTCAAAGGTTGTTTTCCATGAGGAAAACAGGATAGAACGATTTGGAAATGTGAAAGATGTTAATGAATATATAACTAGAATTGATGAAATGATACAGGGGAAAATCAATCTCTTAAATACTCTGTATAAATAAGGAGGTTAAAGTCCTAAATGGACTTTAACGGGTAATTTGTGAACGGAGTGAACGGGTTTAATTACCCCGTGTTTCCGACTAAAAGGAGGTTAAAGTCCTAAATGGACTTTAACGGGTAATTTGTGAACGGAGTGAACGGGTTTAATTACCCCGTGTTTCCGACTAAAAGGAGGAATTTTAATGGAAAAAATACAGGCTCCAAAAGGAACAAAAGACATGCTTCCGAAGGATGCTTACAAGTGGCATTTTGTTGAAAATAAGTTTAGAGAACTTTCTAAAGAATATGGAATAAGAGAAATTAGAACTCCTGTTTTTGAACATACAGAACTTTTTAAAAGAGGTGTAGGTGAAACTACTGATGTAGTTCAGAAAGAAATGTACACATTTCTGGATAAGGGAGAGAGAAGTATAACCCTGAAACCTGAAGGAACTGCTCCATCTGTGAGAGCATTCATAGAAAGTTCAATGTATGCTGATGCCCAGCCTACAAAATTGTATTATTTTACCCCTTGTTTCAGATATGAAAAGATGCAAAAAGGAAGACTAAGACAATTTCACCAGTTTGGAATAGAAGTTTTTGGATCCAAAGAGGCTTCTGTAGATGCTGAGGTCATATCATTAGCAATGAGAGCTTTAGACGAATTCGGAATAGAAGGATTGACCCTGAATATAAACAGCCTAGGCTGTCCTGAGTGCAGGTCAAAATATAACAATGCATTGATGGCATTCTTAAAAGAAAATTATGATGATCTGTGCGATACCTGCAAGGGAAGATTTGAAAAAAACCCTATGAGAATACTTGACTGCAAAGAAAAGAAATGCAAAGAAATAACAAGAAATGTACCTGTTATTTTAGACTATATATGCGATGATTGCAGCAACCACTTTGAAGAGGTCAAAAGTTATCTTGATGCAATGAATATTAATTTTGAAATTGATCCTAAAATAGTAAGGGGCCTTGATTATTATACCAGAACTGTTTTTGAAGTGATAAACAAGGATATAACTGTTTGCGGCGGAGGGAGATACGATAAGCTTATATCAGAAATAGGCGGACCTGAGACACCAGCAGTAGGGTTCGGACTGGGACTGGAAAGACTGCTTCTGACTCTTGAAGAAGAAGGCATTGAAATACCTGAGCCTAATTATATTGATTTATATATAGGATCCATGGGAGACAGAGCCAGAATTGAAGCTTTTGCCCTTACTTATAAACTGAGAAAGTTAGGAATTAATTGTGATTCTGACCACATGAAGAAAAGTGTAAAAGCTCAAATGAAATATGCCAACAAGGTTGGTGCTGCTTATACCCTTATATTAGGAGAAGACGAAATAATAAATAATACAGCTAAGGTAAAGAGAATGTCTGATGGTGAAACATTTGAAGTTGAATTGGATTCCTTAGATAAGATAGCAACTTTAGTAAAATAATTTAGGAGGTTAAAGTCCTAAATGGACTTTAACGGGTAATTTGCGAGCGGAGCGAACGGGGTTAATTACCCCGTGTTCCGACTAAAAGGAGGTTAAAGTCCTAAATGGACTTTAACGGGTAATTTGTGAGCGGAGCGAACGGGGTTAATTACCCCGTGTTCCGACTAAAAGGAGGAATAAAAATGGGTGAAGCCTTAAATTCATGGAAAAGAAGTATTATGTGCGGAGATTTAAGAGAAAAGCACATTGGAGAAAAAGTAACTGTAATGGGATGGGTTCAAAGAAACAGAAACTTAGGGGGACTTGAGTTCATTGATCTCAGAGACAGAACAGGAATATTACAGGTTGTATTTGGGGAAGAAATCAACAAAGAAGCCTTTGAAAAAGCTAATAAAGTAAGATCAGAGTATTGTATTGCTGTTAAAGGAGAAGTTATAAGAAGAGAGTCTCCTAATTCCGGAATGGCAACGGGAATGGTTGAATTAAAAGGAGAGGAAATTAAAATTCTTTCCGAATCAGAAACACCTCCTATTTACATAAAGGAAAATTTAGACGCTGCAGAAAATATAAGACTGAAATACAGATATTTAGATCTTCGAAGAAGTGACATGCAGAGAATATTCATGATAAGGAGCAAAGCAGCAAAGGCTGCAAGAGATTACCTTATAGACAATGAATTTCTGGAAGTGGAAACTCCTATACTTCAAAAGAGCACACCTGAAGGAGCAAGGGATTACCTGGTTCCTTCAAGAAACTACCCGGGGATGTTTTATGCATTACCGCAATCTCCGCAGCTGTTTAAACAACTTTTAATGGTATCAGGTTTTGATAAGTATTTTCAAATAGCAAAATGCTTTAGAGATGAGGATTTAAGAGCAAACAGACAGCCTGAATTTACTCAGATAGATTTGGAAATGAGTTTTGTTGAACAAGATGATGTAATGGAACTTAATGAAGGACTTATCAAACATGTATTTAATGAAGTATCAGGGGTAGATGTAAAACTTCCAATCAGAAGAATAACTTTTAAAGAAGCTATGGAAAAGTATGGTTCAGATAAACCGGATTTAAGATTTGGAATGGAGATCAGAGACTTGACAGATGCAGTTAAGAATGCAGAATTCAAGGTATTCCAGGATGCAGTCTCCAATGGAGGTTCAGTAAGAGCTATATGTCTTAAGTCCGGGGCTTCAATGGGAAGGAAGGATATAGACAGGTTAGGGGAATTTGTTAAGACTTTTAAAGCTAAGGGTCTTGCATGGATTCAATTGAAGGAAGAAGAAATCAAATCTCCTATATCAAAGTTTTTAAGAGAAGAGGAATTGAAGGGAATCATTGATGTAATGGAGGCTGAAACAGGGGACATGATACTGATTTTAGCAGACAAAAATTCAATAGTATTCCAGGGATTGGGACAGTTGAGACTGGAACTGGCTAAGAAATACGATTTGATTAAAGATAAAAATGAATTTAATTTCTGTTGGATAACTGAATTCCCGCTTTTAGAATATGATGAAGAAGAGGGAAGGTACTGCGCAGCTCATCATCCATTCACTTCTCCTATGGATGAAGACATAGAATTTTTAGAATCTGATCCAGGCAGAGTAAGAGCTAAAGCATATGACCTGGTTTTAAATGGTGAAGAGCTTGGAGGAGGTTCTATTAGAATACACGATACTAAACTTCAGGAAAAGATGTTTGAAGTAATAGGATTTACTCAGGAAAGTGCATGGGAGAAATTTGGATTCTTATTGGAAGCCTTTAAGTTTGGACCTCCGCCACATGGTGGATTGGCTTTTGGTTTAGATAGAATGATAATGTTCTTAGCAGGAACAGATAACATAAAAGATGTTATAGCTTTTCCTAAGAACCAAAATGCTTATTGTCCAATGAGTGAAGCACCAAATGTAGCGGATGAAAAGCAGCTTGTTGATTTAGGAATCTCATTAAATAAATAATTTCAGTATGTAAAAAAAGTTCAGTCCCTCCGGCTGAACTTCTTTTCGTTGGGAAACATAAATATAGTGGATGTGGATTTCTATTTATTATATAATTAAAAAAATGCCCCTTATAGGTATAAGGAGATGGAAAAATGGATAGGGATGAAAATTTAAAGAAGAATATTATAACAAGGCTTAAGAGAGTGGAAGGTCAGGTTAAAGGAATTCAGGGAATGATAGATAAAAATGTCTGTTGCCCGGATATACTTGTTCAAATAGCAGCAATAAGAGCAGCTATTAATAAGGTTGGTGTCCTTATATTAGAAGATTATGCACGAAATTGTGTCGGAATTGGAGAAGGCATTGAGAATGAAGAAAAATTGGAAAACCTCATAAAGACTCTGAATTCTTTTGTTAAATAATAAACATCATGTAAAAAGGGTGACATGTCACCCTTTTTGAATTATAGAACCTTTTGACAATTTCGTTATGGTTGAAACAAAGATAATTCCCAGTGATAATGCACCTGCTGAGGTCAGGGTATTGATCCCCAGCTGAAGAGACTGGTCTATGTTTCCTTTGACAATCTCATACATTGTATAATACATTCCTCCACCGGGAACCAGGGGAATAAGAGCACAAATAATAAAGGTTGTGACAGGGGTTTTAAGAATCCTTGCTAAAATTTCTGAATATGAGGAAAAAATTATAGCAGAAATGAAAAAGGACAATGGCAGTGAATTCAGGGCATGGAAAGAAAGTTTATATGCCAGCCACCCTAAGCCACCTCCCAGTGATGCGAAAATTAAATTTTTTCCTTTTATATTAAAAATGATTCCAAACCCTAAGGTTGATATTATTACTGTAATAATTTCTTTTAACATTACAATATACCTCCGTATAATTTTAACCAAAGGCTCAATATTGTACCTGAACCTATTGCAATGGCAATAGCAACGAGAAATGCTTCAGCACCTCTTGTAATACCGGATAGATAGTCGCCAGCTATGGTATCCCGTATTGCATTTGTAATTGCAAGGCCAGGAACAAGAAGCATTATGGAACCTATAATGGTCATATCAAGATTTGATGCTATTCCGGTTTTAAGCAGGATTAAGGCCGACAAAGCAGTTATAGCTCCTGAAATGCTGTTAATGAAAAAATCATTTATTGAAAGGGAATTACCCAGAATTGAAAAGGCCTTTAGCAGTATACCAATTATAAAGGCGGCAGTAAAATCATGTATATTCCCTCCGTAAAGCATTGAGAAGGCTCCTGCTCCTAATGCGGAGAAGAAAATTGTCATTATGCTGCCATATCTTCTGCTGTTATCAATGTTTTTAAGTTCATTCATAACTTCAGATACACTCCTTTTATTTGCTGAGAGGTTTCTTGATAAATCATTGACCTCATGAACCTTTTGAAGATTTACAGTCCTGTTTTTTATTCTCATAACTATGGAATGAGTTCCATGGGCTTTATGGGAAGCAGACGCCATAATACCCGTTGGAGTTACAAAACTGTCTGCATTATCCATCCCCAGTTCCTTACATATCCTATTTATAGTCTCTTCAACTCGATATGTTTCGCCACCATTCTCCAAAATTATCCTTCCGGCATATGCGGAAACATACAAAATTTTATCTACATCCATATAAATATCTCCATTTTTTTAATTTTTTTCATAAGAAATTATATCATAGTTAATAAAAAAAAGAATACATAATTTATTTTTCTAGTTCCTTGTGGTAAAATAGCATATGAAGTGAAAACTTGACTAAATCAAATTATTAGAAATTGGGGTGTAAACATGGATTTTAAAAATCTAAAAGAAACAGATAATGAAATTTTAGAACTTATAAACAAAGAATTCGACAGACAGCAATACGGAATAGAGCTTATTGCATCTGAAAACTTTACTTCTCAAGCAGTTATGGAAGCTATGGGCTCATACCTTACTAACAAGTATGCAGAAGGATACCCAGCTAAGAGATATTACGGCGGATGTCATGTAGTTGACGAAGTTGAAGCCCTGGCAATTGAAAGAGCAAAGCAATTATTTGGTTCAGAGCACGCAAATGTTCAGGCTCATTCAGGATCACAAGCTAATATGGCAGTATATTTTTCTGTATTAAACCCAGGAGATACAGTACTGGGAATGGATTTAAGCCATGGAGGTCACTTAACTCATGGTTCACCAGTTAACTTTTCAGGTAAGTTATTTAACTTTGTTTCTTATGGAGTTGATAAAGAAACCGAAACAATAAATTATGATGAAGTAAGAAGACTTGCATTGGAAAATAAGCCAAAGCTTATTGTTGCAGGAGCTTCAGCTTACTCTAGAGAGTTGGATTTCAAGAAATTTAAAGAAATTGCTGATGAAGTTGGAGCTTTATTCATGGTTGATATGGCTCACATTGCAGGATTAGTTGCAGCAGGAGTTCACCCAAGTCCAGTTCCATATGCCGATTTTGTAACAAGCACTACTCACAAAACTTTGAGAGGACCTAGAGGAGGTCTTATCCTTTGTAAAGAAGAATATGCAAAAGTTTTAGATAAAAACATATTCCCAGGAATGCAGGGAGGTCCTTTAATGCATGTTATCGCAGCTAAGGCTGTTTGTTTCAAAGAAGCTTTGGATCCATCATTCAAGGAATATGGCAAAAAAGTTGTGGAAAACTGTGCAGTTCTTTCTGAAGAATTAGTTAAAAACGGATTTAAAATAGTTTCTAATGGAACAGATAACCACTTGATTTTAGTGGATTTACATAACAAAGATATCACTGGAAAAGAAGCTGAAGCAATACTTGATTCAGTAGGAATTACAGTTAATAAGAATACTGTGCCTAACGAAACAAGAAGTCCATTTGTAACTTCAGGAATAAGAATAGGTACAGCTGCAGTTACTACAAGAGGATTTGACAAGGACGAAATGAAGGAAGTTGCTTCTATAATCAGCTACGTAATTGATAATAAAGACGGAGATTTAGAAGGGGCAAAAGCAAGAGTAAGAGCTTTATGCGAAAAACATCCTCTTTATAAGTAATAATTTATCCAGCGGGATTCAAATAATAAGAATCACCATATTTTATATGGTGATTTTTATTTTATTTGAAGCATAAATATATTAATATTAATGTAAGATAATAATTTTAAGGAGGAAACTATGAAGTTTATTGATATGCACTGTGATACTCCTTCATTCCTATATAATAATGATGAAAATTCTTTAAGGCACAGCATGGGCTCAGTGGATGTCCGAAAATTAAAAGAAGGAGATGCATTATGCCAGTTTTTTGCTTTTTTCTTAGACTTGAAAAAGGTAAATGAACCATTTTCGGAATTTAAAAATATGTTTAATAACTTTAAAAAAGAAATAGATGAAAATAAGGATGAGTTTAATATAATATTAAGCTATGAGGATATAAACAAGGGAAAGATTGGTGCGCTTTTTACCGTTGAAGAGGGCGGCGTAATAGAGGGAAGCATTAAGAACCTGAGGAGGCTGTACGATTTAGGGATAAGAGCAATGACCTTAACATGGAATTATGAAAATTCCATCGGATTTCCAAACAGCAGGAAAGAATTCATGAATTACGGCTTGAAGAATTTTGGAATTCAGGTAGTGGAGGAGATGAATAAATTAGGAATGATCATTGATGTATCCCATCTTTCAGATGGCGGTTTTTATGATGTATGCAGACTTTCAAAGAAACCAGTCATTGCATCTCATTCAAATTCCCGAGCCATAACTGACCATCCTAGAAATATTACAGACCATATGATAAAAATGCTGGCTGATAAAGGTGGAGTAATGGGGTTGAATTTTTGTTCAGACTTTATAGGAAAAGGTAAAATCACAAAGCTGGAAGATATGATTCTTCATTTAAAGCATATCAGAAAAATTGGAGGAATAGATGTAATAGCTTTAGGAACCGATTTCGATGGAATTGATAATACCGTTGAAATCGAGAATACTTCAAAAATGCCTATGCTTGAGGAGATGCTTATAAAAGAAGGATTCAGCTATTACGAAACTGAAAAAGTTTTTTATAAAAATGCGGAAAGAGTATTGAAAGATATTTTGTAATTAAAAAGGAGAAAAAAATGATAAGTTTAAAAGGTAAGTCAGCTATTGTAACTGGAGCATCAAAAGGAATTGGCAAGGCAATAGCAATTGAGCTGGCAAAAAGGGGTGCTGCAGTTGTTATTAACTATAATAATGATGAAGAAGGTGCTCAGGATACTTTGAAAAAAGTAGAGGCTTTAGGAGCTTTCGGGCATATAGTCAAAGGGAATGTAGTGAATTATAGTGACTGCAGAGCAATTATAAATAAAGCTTTAAAAGCTTTTGGAAAAGTAGATATATTAGTTAACAATGCAGGAGTTTGGAGGTTTGGACTTTTCATGGATACTTCCATAGAAGAAATGGATAAGGTTATAGATGTTAACATTAAAGGAGTCATGAATATGACTCACGCCGTACTTCCATACATGCTGGAAGAAAGAAACGGAAATATTGTTAATATTTCTTCCATGTGGGGAATTGCAGGAGCTTCCTGCGAAAGCATATATTCTGCAACAAAAGGTGCAGTTAACCTTTTTACAAAATCTCTTGCCAAAGAAATGGCTTCAGCCAATATAAGTGTAAATGCCGTGGCACCTGGGATTATTGATACTGAAATGAACAAATGGATGAATAAAGAAGAAAGAAAAGAATTGGAAGAAGAAATACCTATGGGGAGATTTGGTGAAGGTAAGGAAGTGGGGGAATTAGTCTGTTATTTATGCAGCCATGAGAGCAGATACATTACCGGACAGATAATTTCTATAGACGGAGGGTTTATTTAGCTGCTTATAGAATGGTCAGAAGTCTGAGAGAGTTTAAGTTCAAAGTATTTTACTAAAATTCTCTCAGACATTTATTGTTTATAAGTGCTTTTCAATTACTTCAGAATCACAATTTAATTCAGGTCCTGATTCAAGGGTGAAGTAGGCTAATACACCTCTTTCAGTATTCTTAATTCCATAAGAACTTTTATGGAGTTCTAAAATTTCCCGAGCAATTGACAGACCAAGTCCGGAGGAATTTCCATCCCTTTTGCCCGATTTATCAATTTTGTAGAATTTGTTCCAAATGATATCTAATTCTTCCGGTGAGATAGCTGTACCAAGGTTTTCAATTGAAACAAGAACCTTTTTATTCAGTTTTTCCATTGTAATCATTATCTGATTGTTAACAGGAGTATATTTTATGGCGTTAGTTATAAAATTGCTAAGAACTTGTTCTATCTGAAAAGTATCACCGATAACATACATATATTCAAAAGGAACATTGAAGTTAATGGTCAGGTTCTTCTCATGAATAAGGCCGCTGTATTTTCTGAGAGAAAGATTTATCATCCTTATTATATTGAAGTTTTCAAATTTAGGTTTAATAGTACCAGATTGTAATTTGGAGAGCTCTAACATGTCCATGACAAGCTTATTCATTTTATGGGCTTCATCAATAATAATATTGAAATAACTGCTGTCAGAATCTTTTAGTACTCCGTCCCTTAATCCTTCAGCATATCCTTCGATAATTCCTATAGGAGTTTTTAGTTCGTGGGAAACATTAGCTATAAAATTCTTTCTCATTTCCTCTATTTCACGTTCCCTCTTAACCTCATTCTGAAGCATCTCATTTTTGTCTTTAAGATCTTTTAATGCCTCGCTTAAATTTGAGGATAAAAAATTTAAGGTTTCTCCTAAATTGTTTATTTCATCATTATCTACAGGGGAGTATCTTTCAGAAAAATCCATATTGCTCATTTTTGAAGCAATTTTATTCAGCCTTATAAGAGGATTTGCAATAAACTTTGACAATATAATTGAATATATCACAGCAACCAAAAGAGTAGCAATTATAAAATACGGGATAAAACCGGATAATACATCAGAAGCTTCTCTTATTGGATGTACAGTTGAGACCGCTAATAATATTGAGTCATTCGTATAATGGATAGACATAGGGCACACTGACACAATTATATTGGTATCCAGATCAGGGCTGTAGTAAGTTTCAGTTTTTACATTTCCGGAAGAAATCAGGGTGCTCAGTGATGATTTATCAGCAGTAAATCCGGTGAAAAGGCTTCGTAAAATATTCCTTACATTATTTCTTGTGTTGGGGGTGAAGATACCGTTTGAATCGCCAAGATAGAATATTCCTAATTGAGTATTGTTATCTTCCTGAAATTTATACATTGAGTCATAGACAAGGATGCTTTCACTGCCTTTAAGGGAATTATCAACCCTGAATGTGTTTAGATTAGTGTTTAGCCCGGCAATCTTTTCTTTAATATAAAATTTCTCGAAAAAGCTTTTTTGGAAAACTAAAATAAGTGAAACCAGAATTGTGAAAGTAAGTAAAGTAATTAAAAAAATCCGCCTTCCTATTTTACTATTCATGATTTCACCTCAAATTTATATCCTGAACCTCTGACAGTGACAATGTATTCAGCTGTATTTCCCAGCTTTTCTCTCAACCTTTTTACTGTTGTGTCCACAACCCTGTTATCACCATAGTAGTCATATCCCCAAACACCATCCAGAATAGTGTCTCTTGATAAAACTATATTTTGATTTTCAGCGAGATATATGAGGAGGTCATATTCCTTTGGAGTGAGAGATACAAAATTATTATCAACTGATACCTCCATTGACTCTTTGTTTATTTTCAGACTGGGGAAATTTATTTCATTATTTGTTGAATTTGAAGAAGTTCTTTTTAATAAAGCTTTTATTTTTGCAACTAAAACTTTTGGTGAAAATGGTTTAGTAACATAATCGTCAGCACCAAGATTGTAGCCTGATAATTTGTCCTCTTCCTGACTTTTAGCAGTAAGTAAAATAATAGGAATGGAAGATACTTTTCTGATTTCTTTGGTTACTTCCAATCCATTTAACCCTGGCATCATAATATCCAGAATAGCCAGGTCAATTTTATTTTTATTAAAAACGGACAGTCCGTCAATCCCATTTGAGGCCTCTATTATATTAAACTGCTCTAAAATAAGATAATCTTTTAAAAGAGATCTTATTCTGCTTTCGTCTTCAATAATCAATATATTTTTCATATTAGTCTTACTCCTTTCATTAATATATTATATAATAATTTACGAACGTATTTAAAGCAATTAATAATAAAAGGAGCAAATTAATGGTAAAAATTAATTTCGATGCCAAACGGCATATTTTAAATAATAAGTTACAAGTGGTAACTATAAATAAAGATACTCAACTTTCTTCACTGAACTTAGGCGTAAAAGTGGGTGCATTGTATGAAAGTCAGGATGAAAAGGGAGTTGCACATTTTATTGAACACATGCTCTTTAAAGGGACAAAACTCAGAAGTAATGAACAGCTGAATTGTGAACTGGAGAATTTAGGGGGAGAGTATAATGCATATACAGATTATACTTCAACAGTGTATTCTATAACCTGCCTGCAGGAAGAGATAGAAAATGCCTTAGAATTATTGAGTGATATGATTATAAATCCTGTTTTTGAAAGTAAGGAAATGAGAAAAGAAAGAGGTGTAATTCTCTCAGAAATAAGAACAAGCAAGGATGATATTGAGGATTTGAGTTTCAGGAGAACCAGTGATTTTGCATTTAAAAACAGCGGACTTAAATATGATATTATGGGAACAGAAGACAGTGTAGCATCATTTAAAAAAGAGGATTTACGTTCATTCTATAACAAGTACTACAGTCCTACTAATACAATTCTTACTTTTGTTTCAAGCTACAGTCATGAAGAAGCAATTAAAATAGTGAAAAAGTATTTCGGCCTTTGGGAAAATAAGTCTGTTGTAAGTACTAGTTTCGTATTTGAGAAAAATAATCATGGAGTTTTTGAGAGCTATAAAACTGATATGGAACAGACAACTATAACATATCTGTTTGCATTTGAAGAAATCCCTAAAGAAATGGAACTGCCATTAAGAATTCTCAATCACAAATTAGGAGAAAGTTCAAATTCGCTTCTTTTTAGGGAATTGAGAGAGAACAGAGGATTGTCTTATGATGTATATACCCATTTAGATGTGAGTAAATATGTAAAAACACTGCATATTTTTACTTCGGTTGATGAAGACAGTGTAAAAGAGGTCATGGATGTAATAGATAAGTGTATAGATGATATAAAACATAAAAAAATAATATTTGATGATTCCACTTTTTCATTGATGAAAAAGGTTCATAAAACAGCGGTAGTTTCGACTTTAGAGGATCCCACAGACCTGGGAAACTATTGTCTTCATCAGTTATTAGAGGATGAAGATATTTATGAATTTATTGAGGATATGGAGGAATTGGACAAATTAAAACCTGAAGATATTTATGAAGTTTCACAATTTTTATTGAATGACCCTACCATTCATATTTTGAAGTCCTGTGAAAGGGAGGAAAAACTTGAGTAAAATAACAAAAATTGAGGCTGCTAAAAGAAACAAAGATCGTGTTAATATATATATAGACGGAGAATATGTATTTTCTTGTTTTGGGGAAATTGTTTATAAACTTAATTTAGCCAGGAACATGGAAGTGGATACAGAAAAGCTAAAGGAAATTGTTTTTGAGGATGAATTTTTAAGATGCAAGAATTCATCTTTAAAAATTATTGAGAGAAATTTCAAGACAGAGAAGGAAATATATGGTAAACTATCGGAAAAAGGATATCAAGAGAAAACAATAGAAAGAACTCTTGAATTTTTAATGGAGTATAATCTCATAAATGATGAAAAGTATAGTGAAGCTTTTATAAAAGATAAGATTAAAAATCAGGGAAGAAAAAAGATAAAATATAGTTTATTAAGAAAGGGAATAAATGAGGATACAATAGAAGAAAAGTTATTGGAAATAAATGATGAGGCTGAAGAGGATGCCTGCAGGAAACTTGCTGAAAAGAAAATAAAAAGTTTAATTAAGGGGGAATCAGATAACTTCAAAATTTCTTCAAAACTTATAAGATTTTTGATATCAAAAGGATATGAGTATGAAATGTCCTTAAAAGTTACTAAAGAACTGCTTAAAATCAATATTTATGATTAGGCTTATAATAAAAATGTAAGCTAGAGAAGGTGTATTTATGAAAAGTTATTATGTTGACATTATCTTTGTTGCTTGTCTTGTAACCCCGATAATCATAGGGATAATAAAAGGATTTAAGGCTGGAAATCTGATAAATGAAATTAAAAGCATAGAAGAGAGTATAAGCTTAATTATTTCATTAATTGTTTCAATTAATTTTTTTAACAGAAGTTCTGTTTTTAATTCTCAGTTTTTCAGATCAATATCAGCATCCTTAGGTGACTTTGTACAGAATTATCCTAAGTTTTCATACTACTTATTTCTTATTATCTGCACATTTATTTTATATTCGGTATTTCTGATTCCTTTTGCAATAATTAACAGCCTGTTTATAAAACCGGTATTGTATAAGGTTGAGGATATATGGAATAAAGGAGGAAGTTTCAGGAAAGCTGTCATTTCTGGTTTTTTTAAGATACCGAATGGAATAATACTGGCATGCTTTATAGGAATAATGCTTCAGGGAGTTATATATTTTAATCCAATGGATAGTTTCGCTAAAGCCGCAAGTAAAGCTGAAAGTTATAAATATTTCTATACACATGTGTTCAATCCTTTATCAACATCAAATTTTGCAAAATCTCTTCCTGATCTTATAGGTGATTCTTTAAAGGTAAATGTTATTAAAGAAGACAGCAGCAGCAAAAATACTGGAAATAATTCAGGCGGGGGCCTTGTTCTGTATAATGGTATAACTTTATCTGAGGCTGTAAAATCCAACAGCCAAATTGACTATACAGCAAGGGCAATTACTGCAGGCAAGTCTTCAGAGGAGGAAAAAGCAAAGGCCATTTATGTATGGGTAGGCAGCAATATAAAATATGATTATGAAAAAGCTGAAGCAATAATGAGTGACAACTTCGGAATGAAGTCAGGTGCTGTGGCTGCATATGAAACAAGGAAAGGCATATGCTTTGATTATGCAAGCCTGTATGTCGCAATGGCAAGGGCAAATAATATCAAGGTAAGAATAGTAATGGGACAAGGATATGACGGGAAAAAGTGGGTAAGTCATGCATGGAATGAAGTGTTTATTAAAGCTGAAAACAGGTGGATAAAAGTGGATCCTACTTTCTATGTAGGAGGGAATTACTTTAACAACAGCAATTTTGATGATGACCATATTACGGAAAAGGTAATAGGGGAGTGGTAAGTTGCCCAATACAATAGGGATTACCTTTTGGTATCCCTACTTATTTTTTTTAAGATTAAATTTATTGCTTTTTCACAGTCAAAGTCTTTGTTATCAAGAGCCCAGGCTAAATTGAAATACAACAGTGCTTTTTTTAATTTGTTAAGCATAGCATAAGAATAGGCAAGATTGAAAAAGTATTTGCTTTCTTTTGATAAAGTAATGGCTTTTTCAAGATATTTTATTGATACAGAATAATTCTTCATTTTTATTGCACAAACACCTGCGTTAAAATATGAGCATGAAAGATTTTCTTTTATTTCAATAGCTTTTTCATAATAGTTTAACGCCTCATTATAATTTCTTCTGTTGTATAAGTTATTTGCTTCCTGAAAAAAACCCATATATCCTCCATTATGATTGAATTATTACATTATAATTTTGGACATATATTAATTTTATATTCAGATTATGTAAAAAAAGTTTAATATTAAAAATATATTTGAAAAATTTATTTTTAATAATATAATAGTATATAGTCTTTTATTTTTTATATGCAGTTTCATATGGCAACAGCATATGAGTGAATAAATGAAAGGAGCGATTAAATGTATAATTTGGGATTAGATGTAGGGTCAACAACGGTTAAAGTTGTAGTGCTGAATTCATCTGGAAAAATTATATTCAGCAGATACAAGAGACACTTTTCAGATATAAAAAGTACTATAATCGGGCTTATCAGAGAAGCATACAAGCAAATTGGAAATTGCGAAATAACTATAGATATTACAGGATCAGGAGGACTTTCAGTATCAAAGTGGCTGGGCGTCAACTTTATCCAGGAAGTTGTTGCATGTACAAAAACCATTGAAGAAGTTATTCCTGAAACAGATGTCGCAATAGAGCTGGGCGGAGAAGATGCTAAGATCACTTACTTCAGAGGCGGCCTTGAACAAAGGATGAATGGAAGCTGTGCAGGAGGAACCGGCGCCTTTATTGATCAGATGGCATCACTATTAAAGACAGATGCTTCAGGCCTTAATGAAATGGCTGCGGGTTACGAAGTCATATATCCGATAGCAGCAAGATGCGGAGTTTTTGCAAAAACAGATGTACAACCTTTACTTAATGAGGGAGCAAAGAAGGAAGATATAGCTGCTTCAGTACTCCAAGCGGTAGTTAATCAAACAATAAGCGGTCTAGCGTGTGGAAAACCAATTAAGGGAAAAGTTGCCTTTTTAGGTGGCCCTTTATTTTTCTTGCCAGAATTACGAAAAAGGTTTATTGAGACCTTAAACTTGGAAGATGAGGATGTTATTTTCCCGGAGAACTCACAGCTTTTTGTAGCTTTGGGGGCGGCAATCTCTTCTAAGGATAATGAAACAGTTTTATTTAAAGAAATAATAGATAAACTTAAGGATCTGTCAGATATTGAAGAGCATGAAGTGGACAGGTTAAGACCGCTTTTCACAGATGAACATGATTTTCAGGAATTCAGGAAAAGACATGACCAGAGTAAAGCTGAAAGAGGAGAAATCCGTGATTATAAAGGTAAATGTTATCTGGGAATTGATGCAGGCTCAACTACAACTAAAGCAGTACTTATAGGAGAAGAGGGACAGATACTGTATTCCTATTATGGATCAAATGAGGGAAGTCCTCTGCTGAGGGTTGTAGATATACTGAAAAATATATACAATGAATTGCCAAAGGAAGCTGAGATTGTAAAATCAACCGTAACCGGCTACGGGGAGGGACTGATAAAATCTGCACTTCACATAGATATGGGGGAAATTGAAACAATAGCTCACTATAAAGCGGCGGAACATTTTCTTCCGGGGGTGGATTTTATCCTTGATATCGGCGGACAAGACATGAAGTGCCTTAGAATTAAAAATGGTGTTATTGACAGCATCTTATTAAATGAAGCATGTTCATCAGGCTGTGGTTCATTTATTGAAACTTTTGCTAAATCACTTAATATGGATGTAAGAAAATTTGCAAGCGAAGCACTAAGTTCTGAAAATCCTGTGGATTTAGGTTCAAGATGTACTGTATTCATGAATTCAAAAGTTAAACAGGCTCAGAAAGAAGGTGCAACTGTAGGAGATATTTCTGCCGGCCTTTCTTATTCTGTCGTTAAGAATGCCTTGTTTAAGGTTATTAAAATAAGAAGAAAAGAAGAGATGGGCAACAGGATTATTGTGCAGGGAGGAACTTTCTATAATGATGCAATTTTAAGGGCTTTTGAACTTGTATCTGAAAGGGAAGCTGTAAGACCTGATATTGCAGGTCTCATGGGGGCTTTTGGAGCCGCGCTGATCTCTAAGGAAAGATATTCAGAAGGTGAATCAAGTACTCTTCTTAAAGAGGATGAATTAGAAAAATTCAATTTTGACACTGTATTGGAAAGATGCGGGCTTTGCGGAAATAACTGCCTGCTGACAAAGAACAAGTTTTCTGATGGACAGGTATTTATCTCAGGAAACAGATGCGAAAGACCTGTTATTGGGAAAGCAGCAAACGACGAGGTTCCAAATCTTTATGATTACAAATACAAAAGAACTTTCAATTATATTCCTTTAAAGAAGGAAGAGGCTAGAAGAGGGGTAATAGGAATCCCAAGAGTATTGAATATTTATGAAAATTATCCATTCTGGTTTACCTTTTTAACAGAACTGGGATTCAGGGTTGAACTGTCACCAAGAAGTACAAAAAATATTTATGAGCTTGGAATAGAAACAATTCCATCAGAATCAGCATGTTATCCTGCTAAAATTGTCCATGGACACATTATGGCACTGGTCAACAGGGGAATTGAAAATATATTCTATCCATCAATACCTTATGAAAACAAAGAGGATAAGAATGCAAACAACCACTATAACTGTCCAATGGTAACTTCTTACCCTGAAGTTATAAAAAATAACATGGATGTTATTAAGGATGAAAATATCAATTTTATGAATCCTTTCTTAGCCCTGCATAATAAGGAAAGACTGCTTTCAAGACTTACAGAAGAATTTGGTAATTTCAAGGTCTCTAAAGAAGAGTGTGAAAGAGCATTGAATCTTGCCTGGGATGAAAGAGAAAAATACAGGCAGGATATCAGGGATAAAGGTGAGGAAGTAATTGAATTTTTAAATAAGACAGGAAAGAAGGGTGTAGTTCTTGGCGGAAGACCATATCATATTGATCCTGAAATAAACCATGGTATTCCCAATATTATAACCTCTTATGGAATGGCAGTGCTGACAGAGGATTCTGTAGCGCACCTGGGAACATTGGAGAGACCATTGAGAATTGTTGATCAATGGACATATCATACCAGATTATATAATGCAGCTGCATATGTAAGTGAAAAAGATAATTTAGAAATGATTCAATTAAATTCCTTCGGGTGCGGATTAGATGCAGTTACAACAGATCAGGTTCAGGAGATACTAAATGCAAATGGGAAGATTTATACAGTTTTAAAGATAGATGAAGGGAATAATCTGGGAGCTGTAAGAATCAGAATCAGGAGCCTGAAAGCTGCTATTGAAGAGAGAGTGAGAAATAACTATGTTCCTGTAAAAGAAAAACTTGATTACAGCATAAGGCCTTTCACTAAGGAGATGAAAAAGACTCATACAATTTTAGCGCCGCAGATGTCTCCTGTACATTTTGATTTGGTTGAGGCAGCCTTTAATTCCTCAGGATATAAGATGGTCGTCCCGGAAGAGGACAAGATGGCTATTGAAGAAGGGCTCAAATATGTAAATAATGATGCATGTTATCCGTCAATTATTACTATAGGGCAAATAATTCATGCATTGAAGTCAGGAAAATATGATTTAGATAATACTTCTGTTGTTATTTCCCAAACAGGAGGAGGCTGCAGAGCTACAAACTACATTGCCTTTTTGAGAAAGGCCCTTGTTGAAGCAGGATTCCCAAACATCCCTGTCTTGTCATTAAATGCTTCAGGTATGGAAAAACAGCCTGGTTTCAAGCTTTCAGCAACACTTATTCATAAGGCGTTGATGGCTTTGGTATACGGGGACCTGTTTATGAGAGTTTTATACAGGGTCAGACCATATGAAAAAGTAAAAGGAAGTGCCAATGAGCTTTACAAAAAGTGGAGAAAAGCAGCCTTAGAAAGTGTCAGGAGCGGAGGAATAACAAACTTTAAGAAAACAATAAGAGGTATAATCAAAGATTTTGACGAATTGGAAATATTTGATATTAAAAAACCTAAGATTGGAGTGGTAGGAGAAATACTGGTTAAATTCCATCCTCTTGCCAATAATGATATAGTAAGCGTAATTGAAAATGAAGGGGGGGAAGCAGTAGTTCCTGATTTAATGGACTTTTTCTTCTATTCTGCTTTTGACTCAGATTACAAGTACAGATATCTGTCTTTCAGCAGAATCAGTAGAGACATGGGTCAGCTGGCTATCTGGGCAATGGAAGTTTACAGAAAAGAAATGAAAAAAGCCCTTGAAGTGAGTGAAAGATTCCATCCTCCTGTTTCAATTTACAAATTGGGAGATATGGCATCAGAAATATTGTCACTTGGACATCAGACTGGTGAAGGCTGGTTCCTTACTGCAGAAATGATGGAACTTATAGAGAGCGGTGTCAATAA